>NZ_KE383886.1:51849-164203 GCF_000422585.1 Hugenholtzia roseola DSM 9546 | reverse complement strand
CCGACGAGGAAAAGAAAATGTATGACCGCTTTCAGGAAAATAGGCGTATCGAAATCAGTGTGGAATACACGGCAAAGTTAGAAGCAAAGCAGGAAGAGAAAGTTGAGATTGCGAAAACTGCCATTAAGAAAGGTTTTGATAGTGAAACGATTGCAGAACTAACAGGTTTAAGTATTGAACAAATAGAGCAACTGCGAAATACGAAAGAATAAAAACTGTACCTAATTACGCAGTGCAAAGAAAGCAGTGTATCAAGTACGCCCTTCGCAAGGATTTTTCCGTTGTCATCAATTTTAAAAAAACGAGTTCTCAAAAAACATTCTAAAATTTTGTAACTTTGCAATAACAGATAACAAAATACTACAATGGCAAAGTACATCAATCCATATACAGACTTTGGTTTTAAAAAACTCTTTGGCGAGGAAGCGAACAAAGACCTTTTGATTGATTTTTTGAACCAACTTTTGCCTACACATCATCAAATTGCAGAGTTGAATTTTCGCAACGTAGAAAGTTTAGCTGATTTGTCGGCAGAAAGAAAGGCTATTTTTGACATTCATTGCAAGGCTAACGGGTGAATGGAATTTCGCAGAAAGAAAGGCTATCTTTGACATTCATTGCAAGGCTGTTTCAGGCGAGCGGTTTATCGTAGAAATGCAAAAGGCAAAAGTAAAATACTTCAAAGACCGAAGTTTATTCTACGTAACTTTTCCCATTAGAGACCAAGCCCAACAGGGTGATTGGAATTTTAGGTTAGAACCCATTTATTTTGTAGCAATTTTGGATTTTGAATATGATGAGGCAGAGGAAAGGCGAAAATTTAGGCGTGATGTGGCTTTGAAAGACCAAGACGGAGATGTATTTTTTGATAAATTGCATTTCAAGTTTTTGCAAATGCCTTTGTTCAATTTGAAGGAGAACGAACTGAAAACGAAGTTTGACAAATGGTGCTACTTTTTGAAAAACTTAGAAAGTTTTGACCATATTCCAAGTATCCTTAACGAGCCTATTTTTCAAAAAGCCTTCGGAACTGCGGAGTTAGCAGGTTTAAGTGCCGAACAGCGTGCCATTTATGAAGAAAATCTTATTCAATATTGGGGCATGAAAAGTGCGATTGAAACAGCCAGAGAAACGGCAATCGAGGAACGAGAAATTGAGATTGCGAAAAGTCTTTTGGAAACACGACTTTCAAATAAAGAAATTAGCAAGCACACAGGTTTAACAGTTGAGCAAGTAGAGGCTTTGCGTAACGAAAAAAAGCAAAACCGATGAAAACATTAAGTTTGCCAAAAGGCAAACAGATATGCTTAATTTAAACTTTTGCACTTTCTATAAATTTTTGTGAGTAGAAAGGAAAGTAGTATCAAATCCGCCCTTCGCAAGGATTTTTCCGTTATGCCCCACTGCAAAAGCAAAGTACAAAAAGTACAACCAAACAAACAGTAATTACGTTGTAAATACAAGCAATGCAAAACCTAAGGACTATGCAAGTTTCAGTAATACAGATTGGCAACTCAAAAGGCATCAGGATAAGTAAAAACCTCTTAGATAAGTATCAAATTACTGACAAAGTAGAACTTATTTTAGAGAATGATTATATCATCTTAAAACCTATTTCTGAACCCCGAAAAAATTGGGAAGCTGCCTTTGCAGAAATGCACCGTAACGGGGACGACACGTTACTCATTGATGGTGTTCTTGACGACGAAAATTGGGACTAAAATGATAAATTATTTGCAGTATGACATTGTTGTTGTCAATTTAGACCCAACAGTAGGCAGTGAAATCAAGAAAAAACGCCCCTGCCTGATTGTTTCGCCCAATGAAATGAACAAGTATTTGGCAACGATTGTAGTTTGTCCGATAACTTCGCAATCAAGAAACTATCCAACAAGGATAAGTTTTGATTTGGAAGGGCAAGAGAATTGGATAGTCATAGACCAAATTCGCACCATAGACAAGAGTAGGATAACAAAAACGATAACACACTTAGGCGAAGAAACCATTGAAGAAGTGAAAGCAGTCATCAAGGAAACCTATGTGGATTAAAAAAACACAATAATATCCAAACTAAAAAACATGCTCTCAATATTGGGACTTGCTTTTTCTTTTTTTGTATCTTTGTAAAAACAGAAAACTATTTACTTACGAATAGCCCTACAAATTTTGGCAACAAAAAAGTGAAAAAAACTTGCGCCCTTTGGGGAAAAGGTGTAACTTGCAACGGTGAAAAGCCTACCCCCCCGTTGTTTGCAGTGTTCCCATAACCCAAGAATAAACTAAGTGTTAGGCTTAGCCTGCGACTAAGACTTATCCATTCAGCAAATCTTAGATTTGCAGGACTGTTACTATCAAAACATCTAAAAAATAGCATTTTGTATAAGTTTTTTGCTATTTTTGCAGTATCTTGCAATGCAAATCTAAGATTTGCCCTATTGACAGGTCGTAGTCGGAGACTACGCCCAACGGGGAGTACCGATAACATTTCTACATAAATTTAATCCTGAACAATTTGAACTTATTAAATTCAGAAAAGGCAATGATGGAAAAGACTTATCTATAAATGGCAAATGTCCGTATTTTAGAATACTTATCAAAAATAAAAAAATACAGAACAAATCAGAAGAAAGCAGAAATAAAGCCAATAAGCAGCAGTATATTTCTGAAAAAGCAGATTGGTACACCACCCCCCCCCTTTCCCTAAACTTTATACGGGAATAAAGGCGTAGAATTGTTTTTTTTCCGCAATCCTATCGAAAAAATGGTGTAGAAATAACATCTCTTTGGGAAATGTTATTTCCTTTTGTTTAGAAAGATTTACTTTTCCGATTCTTGCTCGTCTTCCATCATTTCAATATCGCTAATCAGGACACTTTTGGCAATGCGCTGCCCTGTGGGAGTAGCCGCCAAGCCGCCCAAAGCGGTTTCTTTGTATCGCACCTCCATGCTTTGCCCAATTTCGCCCATCGCCGCCACACACTCATCTACGGGAATAACCGCCCCTACGCCTGCTAAGGCAATTTGTGCCGAAGAAAAGGCTATCGCCGCCGCACTCGCATTTCTGACAACACAAGGCACTTCTACAAGCCCTGCCACAGGGTCGCAGACCAGCCCCAACATGCATTGTATCGTAATCGCAACGGCATTGAAGACAGCATCAATATCGCCCCCCAAAATAAAGACCATTGCCCCCGAAGCCATCGCTGCCGCACTGCCCGTTTCGGCTTGACAGCCACCGACCGCCCCTGCCAAAGAAGCCTGCTGCTCGATGATAAGCGCAATACCTGCCGACACCAACAAGCCTTCTAAGATGCGCTCTTCCTCGATGTCGTGAATTTTTTGTAGCGTATAAAGCGTACCGGGCAAAATGCCAGAAGCCCCTGCTGTGGGTGCAGCTACAATACGCCCCATACAAGAATTGACCTCTTTGGCAGCTAAGGCACGCGCGATAAGTTGCTGAAATTCAAGCGATAAGACAGGCGTAGGGTACTGATAGACACGCTTTGCCCCATTGTTTATCATACCCGAACGCGAGGTCATGTCTTCCTGCAAACCCGTTTCTACGGCTTCGCTCATGACGCGATAGGCTTTGCGCAAATGCGCCCAAATTTCGGCTTCGCTGCGTCCGCGCAAATTCATTTCATAGTCTAAAACAGGCACATAAAGGGCTTTCTGCTCCTGCTGACAATATTTTTTCCAAGCCTCGAAGTTATTAAAGAGAAGTTCCATAGAAAAGCAAGTTTGAGAAAGGGTGTGGGCAACTGCAAAATTTTAGAAACAAACAGCAAGCAAAACTTGTGTAAAGGCAAATTTCTTAAAGTTAGCACTTTTTTGGATAGAAAAGCGCAGGGAAAAGAAAAAACCTCGCCGACGGGCAACGCTCTTATTGATGGTTGGAAAAAAAACCTCGCCGACGGGTAACGCTCTTATTGTTTAGTTGTAAAGAAAAAACCTCGCCGACGGGCAACGCCCTCGGCGACGGTTGCAAATCCTATACATATTTAACATACTTTTCCCATCTTTCTAAAACAGTGGTAAAATCTTCGGGTAGTTCGGATTCGAATTGTACCCAACGCTCATCTTTTGGGTGCTTAAAGCCCAAAGATTTGGCGTGCAGTGCCTGTCGGGGCAAAATATCAAAGCAATTTTGAACAAAGGCAAGGTACTTGGAAAACACTGAACCCTTGATAATGCGCGTACCACCGTAGGGGGCATCTCCAAAAAGCGGATGTCCGAGGTGCTTCATGTGGGCGCGAATCTGGTGCGTTCTGCCTGTTTCGAGGTTGCATTTGACCAAAGTTACATACCGCAATCGTTTCAAGACTTGGTAGTGTGTTACGGCATGTTTGCCTCTGCTGCCGTCTTCTTCTACTATCATAATGCGCCTATCGTTTTTCCAACGCGCCAAATGTCCGCGTATCGTGCCTTTGTCCTCTTTGACTTCGCCCCAAACTAAGGCGTAGTAGGTGCGCTCGATGGTATGGTGAAAAAACTGTTTGCCTAATTTATCGCGTGCATTTTCATTTTTGGGTACGACCAAAAGCCCTGTGGTATCCTTATCCAAACGGTGCGACAAGCCAAAAAAAGGTAGCCCCTGTTGCTGTAAATAATGCACTACGCCATTGGCAAGCGTACCCGACCAATTTTCGGAAGCAGGGTGCGCCACCAAATTTGCAGGCTTATTGATAAGCAAAATATCGTCGTCTTCATAAAAAATAGAAAGCGGAATTGCCTCTGGCTCTACATTCTTCATATCGCGCACAGGTTCGGGCAAACAGACCGTAACGACATCGTGTGGGCGCAATAAGTGGTTTGGCTTGACGGCTTTTTCATTGACCTTGACAAATTCGCCCTTAATGGCATTTTGCAGGCGATTGCGCGTAACGCGATGCAAGCGAATGACCAAAAACTTATCTAAACGAATTGGCTCCTGCCCGCCATCAACCAAGATGCGATGGTGTTCGTGGAGCATTTCATCGTCGTCATCATCGGTGGGATTGAAAGAGAGAGATTGCTCGTCGTCTAAAATTTCGGTTAGGTCGGACATGGGAAGGGTATCGATTAGAAACTTTTGATTAAAACTCTGGATTTTTTCGCAAAGGTACGGAAAAAAGGGGACAAGCCGCCGCAGAATCTGATGCTGCCTCGAACCCAAAGCAAGGATTTTGTTGTTGTTGTTTTCGAAAAAAATCCAAAACAGACTTCAAACAGACTTCAAACAGACTTTAAATGATACAGATTGAACTACTTTCGCCTGTTGCTGTGGCAGATTTTCGCACCTTCGTTTGCCTTTTGGCAGAAGCCTTTGAAACGCCTCATTTCGAACTGCTTTCCGAAGAAAAAGCAACAAAAATCTTAGCAAGACCCGATTTTAGGGCTTTTGTAGCCAAAAAAGAAAACCTCATTTTGGGCGGACTTACACTCTACCTGCTCGAAGATTGTTATCACAACCAAGACAAAAAATTGGCGTATCTCTATGATATTGCCGTTGTGGAAAAACATAGAGGCAAGGGAATAGGGTCAAAATTATTAGACTTTACAAAATCTTACCTTAAAAAAGAAAATATATCTGAAATCTTTGTGCAAGCCGAAGCCGACGACCAAGACGCAATCGCTTTCTACCGCAAACATCTGACAAAAAGAAAAGACGTGGAATTGGGCGTAGCTTATTTTTCCTTTGCCTTGTGAAGTTTTTTTCTTGTGCCTTAGAAAAATAAAATCAGCCCCTTCATAGGATAAGTTAAGATAAGTTGAATTCTTTGTCGTAACTTGCTTTTCTTACCGAAAAACTTTTCGCCCTTTTCCCTCTCTTTATGCCATCTGACCATAAAAATCCTACTCCCACGATAACCGAAGACTTACGAGGTGCAGGGCAGCTCTCTACCGAAGCGGTACTTGGGATTGTGCAAATTGTTGAAGCCCTACACGCCCGCATATCTGCCACCGCACTTCTACAAGGCAATCCACGCCTGCAAAGAACCAGCGGCATTGCGCGTTTTGTGTATTGGCTTATCCGCCGCATTACCCTTTTAGTGGGGGCAGGTGTAGATAAATCGCTTGGGCGGCTTGGTAAAATACTCAAAAAGACCTCCTCTTCACAAGCTCGCGAAGTTGTCGTTTCGGCTCTCAATGGGGTTTTGGGCGACTACCTCGAAGGCAGGAAAAACCCGTTAGCAATTATGATGCAGTTTAGAAAAAATGGCATCTCGCTAAAAAATCTTACCCTAACGGAAGATTTGGAAAAAACAAAGGGCAGATTGATGATTATGGTGCATGGGCTTTGTATGAACGACTTACAATGGCTCTACAAAGGTCAGAACCATGGCGAAGCTCTTGCCCAAAAACACAACCTCACGACGCTTTATCTGCACTACAATACAGGCAGACATATTTCTGAAAATGGCAAAAGTTTCGCTGCCGCCTTAGAAAATTTACAAAAAAGCTACCCCCAAATCACTGAAATCTACCTACTCACGCATAGCATGGGCGGACTTGTGAGTCGAAGTGCTTTGTATTATGGCAATCTGGTGCAGCACCACTGGATAGGAAAGGTACGCAAACTCTTTTTTCTCGGCACACCCCACCATGGCGCACCGCTCGAAAGGGCAGGCAATCAGATAGACAACATCTTGGAAATACACCCTTATAGTGCGCCCTTTGCGCGTTTGGGCAAAATCAGAAGCGCAGGCATTACCGACCTTCGCTATGGCAATATCATAGACGAAGATTGGCAAGATGGCGATAAATTTGATGCCAACTTGCGTAGGTCAAAGCCTATTCCCCTGCCTACACGCTTGGCTTCTTATGCCATAGCAGGACTTGTTTCGCAGGAAAATCAAGCCCATTTGCTACCCGAATGGGTAGGCGATGGCTTAGTACCACTTGGCAGTGCGCTGGGCAAGCATCAAGACGAAAAATGGCAACTCTATTTTCCCGCCCATCGTCAATACACCTTAAAGGGCATCAACCACCTGCAACTGCTTGCAAGTCAGGCAGTTTATCAAAAGCTCGACGAATGGTTGAGCCATACCGACCTATAAAATTTGGTTTAAATCCGTTTTGGGTCTGAAAATACTTTCTTATTTCAATCCACTTCGGGTAAGACCTAAGTTTTCGCTGCCTTAGCCACTATTTTTTAGTAGGTTGTTTGAAAAAGGTACTCAAAAACCCTTCTCCGACTAAGAGAAGGGTTTGTTTTGGGCTTATAAATAGGGTTGAATGGCAACTTCCGAAGTCTGATTCCAAGCACTGATGCCTTTTTTGAAAGCCAATAGGCTATCATAGACTTTTTTGGCGGCAGCGTCTTGTGTAGCTACTTCGTTTAGGATTTTGTCAGTAGCGGTTTTAGCAGCCTTCAAAACTTCGTCGGGGAACTTGACCAATTTTACGCCTTCCTCGTTGATAAGTTTTTGTAGGTACTCATTATTCTTGGCTTCAAATTGTGAAAGCATCCAATGATTGGCACGATAGGCGGCTGTGCGGACAATTTCTTGCAAATCGGCAGGCAGTTTTTCGAAGGCTTGTTTGTTGATGATAACTTCGAGGGTTGTTCCCGGTTCGTGCCACCCTGGATAGTAGTAGTATTTCGCAATTTTATGGAAACCTAAGGTATAATCGTGATAAGGACCAATCCATTCGGCAGCGTCGATTACGCCACGTTCGAGGCTTGTATAAATTTCGCCCCCTGCAATTTGGATAGTTGCGCCCCCCAATTCGGTAACGACTTTGCCGCCCAAGCCGGGCATGCGCATTTTGAGTCCCTTCATATCGGCTAAGGATTTAATTTCTTTATTGAACCAGCCGCCCATCTGCACGCCTGTATTGCCCCCAGGAAGCGGCAGCACATTGAAAGGCGTGTAGATTTCCTCCCAAAGAGCCATGCCGCCGCCACTAATTAGCCAAGCGTTCATCTGTTGTGCGTTCAGACCAAAAGGCACAGCGGCAAAAAAGTTGCTTGCAGGGATTTTGCCCCCCCAATAATAAGAAGCACCATGTCCCATCTGAATAGCCCCATTGCTTACGGCATCAAAAAGTTCGAGGGCAGGGACTAATTCACCGCCGCCATAGACCTTGATTTTGAGCCGTCCTGCCGACATTTTGTCTATCCAATCAGCCATGAGCTGCACGCCTTCACCCACAACGGGAAAGTTGGGAGGCCAAGTAGTGGCGCATTTCCACTCTATTGTGGCGGCGTTGGCAGCACCTGTGGCGGCGGTATTTTCGGTTGTGGTTTCTTGTTTCAAATCCTGACGGCAGGCGGCTAATCCTAATAGCGAAAAGGCAGCCGAGCCTTTCAAAGCCTGCGAAAGAAACTTGCGGCGCGAAGAAGCCTTTTGCTCTTCTTTATTTTCCGATTGCGGCGGCTGTGGCGGAGTGTGTTGAGGTTGCATCTTTTGTGTTGTTTTGGGTTAGAAAAGAGAAATTTGACTAAGAATTGAGGTAGTTGGGCAGCCAAGTAGCAATTTGAGGGTAGAAATAAACGATTGCTAAGAGTGCAATTTGAATGAGCAGAAAAGGAATGATGCCTTTGTATAAATCGCTGGTCTTGACCGAAGGCGGCGCAACGCCTTTGAGGTAGAAAAGCGAAAAGCCGAAAGGCGGCGTTAGGAAAGAGGTTTGTAGGTTCATCGTTATCAATATCCCGACCCAAAGCAAATCTAAGCCGTAGGCTGCAAAAATGGGCGTGAGAATCGGAACGAAAATAAAAATAATTTCTATAAAATCTATAAAAAAACCTGCAATAAAAATCCCAAGCATGGCTACCAACACAAACATAGGGGCAGAAAGTCCGCTTTGTGTTACGGCATTGACAATCATATCATCACCTTTGAGTTCGCGAAAGGTAAGACTAAAAGCCGATGCGCCTACCAAAATCATAAAGACCATAGAAGTTAGGAAAGTGGTAGTACGCGCCGTTTCTTGTAACATCTTGAAGGAGAGTTTGCGCCTTAAAAGTGCCATCAAGATTGCCGTAAATGCGCCAATGCCTGCCGCTTCGGTGGGGGTTGCGATGCCTGTAAAAATCGAACCCAAGACGGTTAGGATAAGTAAAAAAGGCAAGATGAACGCCGAAAAAATGCGGCTACCTTGTCCTTCGGTGCGAAATTCGGCTAACTCTTCATCAGTGGCAGCAGGGGCAGATTGCGGTTTGAGGTAGGCAAAAATTAGCACATAGAGCATATAGGCAAAAGTTAGGAGCAGCCCTGGTATGACAGCCCCCATAAACATATCGCCCACAGGCACATTGATGACGCTACCCAACAAAATCAAGACCACGCTGGGCGGAATGATTTGCCCCAAAGTGCCTGCCGAGGCAATTACGCCTGTGGAAAGGGTAGCAGGGTAGCCCCTTTTGAGCATGGCAGGCAGACTAATAAGCCCCATTGTTACCACCGTTGCGCCGACAACCCCTGTTGAGGCTGCCAATAAAAGCCCCACTACAATCACCGCCAAAGCCAAGCCGCCTTTGAGTTTGCCCAACATCAGAGTTAGGGTTTGGAGCATGTCTTCGGCTATGCCCGATTTTTCTAATATCACGCCCATAAAAATAAAAAGAGGGACAGACAAAAGCACAATATTTTGCATTGTACCATAAATACGCAACGCCAAAAGGTCTAAATACCCAATCCCCAAGAGTGCAATTCCTACCAAAATAGAAACCCCACCTAAGGTAAATGCCACAGGGTAGCCTGAAAATAAGACCGCCAAGATGAGCAAAAAAAGCAAAATGGCAAGTAGTTCTAAACTCATAGTAAATTATTGTTTTTATTGGAATGTGTTGAATAGAAGTAAGGCAGAGAAGCCTTGCGCTTTATTTTGTGGCTTCAAAATCTTCTTTGTAGAAAATAAAGTAAAGCGACTTTCCCATCTGCGCCAAGCCCTGTATCAAAAGCAGTACGGCGGAAGCAGGAATGACCGATTTGATAAGGAAACGATAAGGCAGCCCGCCTGCGTCAGGCGAAACCTCCTGCGTTACCCAAGCATTATAGACCAAAGGTTGCGAAATGTAAATCAGCACAATACAAAAAGGAAGCAATAAGACCAGATGTCCGATAAGATTAAGCCAAGCCTTTCCCAGCGGCGAAAAATTGCTATACAGCACATCTACGCGCACGTGTTGTTCGTTGCGAAGGGTATAGCCTGCCCCCAAAAGGAAAATCATAGAAAAGAGATGCCATTCTAATTCGGGAAACAAGGCACTCCCCGTTTTAAGCAAATAACGCGCAAAGACATCGATACAAACGACTGCCACCAATGCCACCGTAAGCCAAGCCAAAGCGCGTCCGAGGTATTCATTGAGGCTATCGAGGAAAAACAAAGAGCGGTTCAGGATTTTTTTCATCTGTGTTGGAATTGGTCTGTGTTGGTATTGGGTAGGAAAAGGCAGAGTAGCCCCAAATAAGTTGGGGTTTATTTTTTAGAGCTAAAAAATGAAGGCGGTCTAAAAAGAAAAGAGTAGCCTAAAAGCAGGTTTGTTCTTAAAACTATTCGCTAAAAATCGATAAAAGGCAGGGAAAAAAGTGAATAAAAGCCGTTTTTCCGTATAAAGTAGTGCATCTAAATAGATAAGCCAAATTTGTGTAAAGTTGTTCGGCTCTCCAAATCCAAATTGTAAAAAAGAGATAGTTTTGAAAAATAAAAAAAGATAGCCTTTTCAATGAAAAGACTATCTTTGAGGTTTGCCCCCCCATTGAGGCACTCTATTAAGTGAAATAAAATAGGCGAAATAAAATTGAAGGTGTGCTTTTTAGTTTTCAAATAGGTTGTTTTCACGCTCTATCGTTTGGGCTTCGTACCTATCGCTCTCGATAAGTGCTTGATGGCTATCACCTTGCACAAGGTCGATGAGATATTCGTCGTCTATGTTATCGTATTTGATGATTTTGGCACTAAAAAGGCGCAAGTCGAAGGCTTCTTCCAGATTTCTATGTTCGCCGCCATTTTTAGCATTGTACCAAATGGCTTTCGGATTGTCGCGAAAAAGCAGTTCTACCACTTCTTTGTAGCTAAAAGTAGCCAAAGGCATTTCCAAGCCTGTGTTCGGATTGAGTTCGGCAGGGATATAGAGCGTAATTGCTTGAATGTCGTGAATTTGGCGGGCGCGTTTTTTATCAAAAATAAGATTTTCTTTTAGCTCCAAAATATAAAGCTGTTGCGGCATAAATTCCTGCGCTTCCACTTCGGCGGCGGCTTCGGTATCCCAGCCTTCCATTACCCAGTCCGTTTCGTCTGTTCCCCAGCTCTCGATAAGGGGGTCTTCGGGCAACCCTTCGGTAGGAATTTTGAGCCTTTGAAAAAAAGTTTCATAACTCATGCGCGTGCGAAGCGAATCGTTTTCGTAGGGACGAATAATTCCTAATTTAGTGGCTTCGATAAGCAGTCGCGTAATTTCATTTTGGCGTGCAAAAAGCGGCTTGTTTTGTTTTTCTTTCAATGAAAGGCGATACCAAAGTGTCTTTTGGAGAGCGATGTCCGACTCTGCCACAGGGCGCAACGAGTTGGCATTGTAGCCTTCTTCGCCACGCCAAAGGGTAGAAAATTCGTCTGTTTGTGCAAAACTATTTTGCAAGGGTGTCAGCGTCAGGGCAAGACAAAAAACAAGCGCAAGCGAGAAAAAATGAGGAGCTTTCATGGTATGAAGTATTAAAAGGTTCAAGTTAGGTAGTAAAACGTAGCCAACAGGGTGTCGCTTTGTTTTGCTACTAAGATGCAGCCCTTTGTCAGATTCCATAGAAAGCCTGAAAAAAATGCGAAAAAATATTTTTTACCTATCAGAAAAGCCTGCTGATGGCACTTTTGCTGCAATCAAAATCCGAAAGCCCAATAGAGAAGGGCATTAAATTCTATGAAAACGCCACTTTTTCAAATCTAACCCAAAATAAAATTTGGCTCAAATCTTACTTTGGGTCTAAAAAATCGTTTTTACTTCAATCTCAATTCGGACAAGGGCAAACTTTACCCCTACAAGTGTCAATAATTTTTAGTTTTTTTATTTAAAAGTAATCGTAGTTGCGCCATACCCGAATTTATCGCGTTGTGAATCTTCGTAATACTTCACATACGGATTGCGGCTCACACGCTTTTGAATTTCAGCCCTCAAAATACCTGCCCCTACGCCATGGATAAACGTAATTTTTTCCATACCCGAAGCAATCGCCCTATCAAAGATATGCTCGAAATGTTCTATTTGCATTTTGAGAATCGCCTCCGAAGTCATGATGTCGTAGTGTGGCGTGAGGGCTTCTATGTGAAGGTCGATTTCACGCGCAGGTCGTTCTATTTCAAATGCTTTTTCGAAAACGGTTTTGCGCTCCATCATAATTTCCTTCAATTTTTCTGCCTCCACAGGGCGCAGAGGCGGCGTTTCGATGGGGTCGGGCAGTTTGTAGCGGCTATCCAAAGAGTATAAAAAGGCTTCTTTATGAAGCAGAGGTGCTATGCGCTTGGTCTTGAAAAACGAAGTGTTGAAGGTTAGTAGGAAATGCAGTGGCAGTTGTGGCTCATGTAAGGTTTGCTTAAAAAAGATAACTTGCGCATAGATAGGCTTCCAATTTTTAAAATCCTCCAAAGGCAGGACATGCACCTTTTGTAGTTTCTGACTTTCTATTTTTCCTGCCTGAATCCCAAAAAAGTTTTGGTCTTGCTGTTCGCCAAAGGTAAAAAGTAGTTCGTGCGGCGTATGATTGATGATGTATAAATTGAGCAACTTGTCGTTGAAGGGTGCGAATGCCAAAAAAACGCCTTCCCCGATGGCGCGACTTTGTGCCAAAACGGTAGGACTTGGTGGCGCAATCGGCTCTATTTGAGCAGGTTTGGCATCTTTAAAATAACGCTCCTCGTCTTTTTGTACGATTGCCACTTCACTGCGCAAAACGGGTATGCGGAAGCCCTCGTCTATTTCTACCTCTATTTGCTGTTTATCTATGATTTGTGTGATAAACCCCTCTTCTCTGCCTGAAAGCAGACGCACTCTATCGCCGATATTCATTTTTGGTAAGATTTGATAAGTAAGTTTTTTAGAAAAAAACAAGAAAGCAAACCCCAAAACACCTCTCGCTTGGGGTCTGCCTGCTTTTGTGTTCGCACGCTACAATAAGGCTTTTAGACCGTTTCGGTTTCCATCTTGAAAAGTGGAAAGCCTTGCATCAGACGATTGACCTCTTTTCTAAGGTTTGATAGTTCGGTTTCGTTCTCATGGTGCATAAGGGCGCGGTCTATCAAATCTACGATAGCCTCCATCTCACTTTCGCCCATGCCGCGCGTCGTGATGGCAGGTGTGCCAATGCGCATGCCCGAAGTAACGAAAGGCGATTTGTCGTCGAAAGGCACCATGTTTTTATTGATGGTGATGTCGGCTTTGATGAGCGTATTTTCTGCAATCTTACCTGTTAGATTTTTGTTGCGCAAATCAATAAGCATCAAGTGGTTATCTGTGCCACCTGAAATAATTTGATAGCCGCGCTCTGTAAAGGCTTTTGCCATCGCTTGGGCATTTTTCGCCACCTGCTTGACATATTGGGCATATTGTGGGGTTAGGGCTTCGCCAAACGCAACGGCTTTGGCAGCAATAATATGCTCTAAGGGACCGCCCTGCGTACCGGGGAAAACGCCACTATCCAAAAGTGCCGACATCATTTTGAGATTGCCCTTCATATCCTTTTCACCGAAAGGATTTTCAAAATCTTTGCCCATCATAATAATTCCACCACGAGGACCGCGCAAGGTCTTGTGCGTCGTGGAAGTTACGATATGACAATGCTGCAAGGGGTCATTGAGCAAGCCTTTTGCGATAAGCCCCGAAGGGTGCGAAATATCCGCTAATAGCAAAGCCCCCACTTCGTCGGCAATCTGACGCAAACGCGCATAGTTCCAATCGCGCGAATAGGCAGAAGCACCACAGATGATAAGTTTGGGCTGCTCTACACGTGCCTTTTCTGCCACTTTTTCCCAATCTATCAGACCTGTTTCACGCTCCACACCATAAAAAGAGGGGCGGTATAATTTACCCGAAAAATTGACGGTAGAGCCATGCGTAAGGTGTCCGCCATGCGAGAGGTCGAAGCCCAAAATTTTATCGCCTGCATTTAAAATTGCCAACATAACGGCTGCATTTGCCTGTGCGCCCGAATGAGGCTGCACATTTGCCCAGGCTGCGCCAAAGAGCGTCTTCAAACGGTCTATCGCTAACTGCTCGATTTCATCTACCACTTCGCAGCCGCCATAGTAGCGTTTTTTGGGTAGCCCTTCGGCGTACTTATTCGTCAGGACGCTTCCTGCCGCCTCCATCACCTGCGGAGAAACGAAATTTTCAGAGGCAATTAGCTCAATGCCGTGCATTTGGCGATGGGCTTCGCGCTCGATGAGGTCAAAAATTTGGGTATCGCGTGTCATATCTTTGAGAATTGAAAATCGAGAAAGTGTCGGTGTGGGAAAAGTTTTCAACGACAAAGATACAAAAAAACAGTGCAGTGGAAAATGATAGCCGCGATAAAATCAGACCAAACCCAACAAAATTTGGCAAGGGCAAGACAAAAAAAGTAAAGACAAAATAAGACAATTCCGCCTTTATTTTGCCTCGAAAGGCTCGATGAAAGTGAGTTTGTGTGGCTTTCCGTCGAGGGCGTTGGTATAGCGAGCATCTACGTTGATGTTCATCAAAGAGCCATCTTTTCGTCTTACCGTCCAGGTGCGTGAAATTTCGCGCTGCTCATCAATAAACTTATCGTGCAGGGTTTTGAGCAAAGTCTGGTCATTGTTCTGCACAACGATAAGAAACGACTGTCCCACCAACTCCTCACGCGCATAGCCGTAATACTCACAATAGCGATTATTGACGGCTACAAAAATGCCATTTTCATCTGTAACACAAATGCCATACTCACAGGCATCGATGATTTCTTGGATTTGTTCGGGTGTGGCATTGATTTGGTCGCGAATACGCTTTGTAGTTAGAAGATTTACCATCTTATTTTGGGGATAAAGTTTTAGTAAAATTTTAGTAAAAATTTTGGCAAAAACGGCATAGAAACGCTTGCCCAACCGCCTTTGAAGGCTCATGCCGACAAAAGCGGTCTGCTACCGTCTATTTTACTGCAAGGTAATAATTTGTAGGGCTTGTTGGTACTTTTCGATGACAATTTTTTGGTCAAATCGCATTTCTACCAATTTTCTACTCTGTTTTCCCATTTGCTCACGCGCTTCTGCGGGTAGGGAAAGCAATTTTTGCATTTTATCCGCCAAATCATAAGCGTTTTTCACTTCACAAAGAAAACCATTCAAACCGTCGTCGATGGTTTCTCTACACCCTGGCACGTCGGTAGCGATAAGCGGCTTTCCCAAACTTGCCGCCTCCAAGAGTGTGCGAGGCGTACCTTCGCGATACGAAGGCAGGACAACACAATCGGCTTGTGCCATAATGGGGCGCACATCTTCTACCGCTCCCAAGTATTCTATCAGCCCTTCTTTTTGCCACTTGTCTAATTCTTTTTCGCTAATACCCAAGCCCTTAGAAGTTTCTATTTTACCTAAAAGTTGGAATTTGGCATGTATGCCCTTATCGCGCAGCAAGCGAATTGCCTCGATGTACTCCAAGATGCCCTTATCGTATAAAAGCCGCGCCACCATCAAAAATTTAAAGGGTTCGCGTTTTTGGGTAGGAAGGGGGTTTTGTACCCAAGTGGGTCTGAAATATTGGGTATCGATGCCCGAACCGGGTAGGATTTCGGTTTTTTCTGCCTTTACTAATTTTTTTTCTAAAAAAAGCTGCTTGTCGTCGCCATTTTGAAAAAATACCACATCGGGGAAACGAAAAGAAATGCGATACAAGAGATGCGCAATTTTAGAGCTAAGTCCTTTTCTGATAAAGACCGTTCCCAAGCCCGTAACGTTGTTGATAGTGGGAATACCCAAAATTTTAGCCGCCAACGTGCCGTAGATATTGGGTTTGATGGTATAATGCAAGACGACATCTAAGTCCTGCTCCTGATAAATGCGATAAAGACGATAGATGAGTTGTAGGTCGGAAAAAGGATTGGTGCTTTTGTTGCCCATGCGAAGGGGTACAAAATCGCAGCCCATCTCCCTCAATCGCTTTCCATAGCCATCTTCGGGCGCAATAGCAACCACCTGATGCTCATTTTCCAACAAGGCGCAAACCAAGCCACGACGGAAATTATAGATATTCCACGCCGAATTTATGACAACTCCTATTTTCATATAGAAAAGAAATTTGAAGCCGCTGCCATTTGTAGGCATCAAGCCATCTAAAACAAAAGCGCACGTTTTAGCGGTTGTGTATCAAAAGAAGGGCAGCACCAAAGACTTAAAAGATTTTAAAAGCAAAGGTAGCAATGTTTCAAGTGTTGTGGAAAGGCTTAGGTGGGGAATAAAACGCAAAGAGGCTTCGTAGGTACTAAACTTTGAACAAACAAAGTTAGCTTTTTGTAGTGATATAAGGAAGTTTGAAGAAAAAATGTAGAAAAACTTTGTATGACAAAATCTTGAAAGCCAAGATGCAGTAGAAGGCGAGTAATTTAGAAGGGTGAAAAAAGGGGCTTTAACAAATAGATTTCAAAGTCTTGCTTTCAAAAAACAAGCCAAGTCTTAATTTATATTAAATCGGGGAGCAGCAAAAAGCAGGATTTTCATACGTCTGTACGTTGTTTTGAAAAAAGGAAAAATCGCTGGCAAGGAACTTTATTTTTGGGCTTTTGCGAAAAGCAGATGGAAATTTCATTTTTTTTTAGTAAATTGAGCATAAAACCACCAGTAAGCGAGGGCTTGTATTCGCAATTTGCCTCCCTACTCTTTGTCGTTCTCTGTGTTTTTTCACCCTACTCACGCTTTCCCAATCCTGTTTATCCTTCTTATTTTACAAAACTACTTTTACAAAACAACAGTTTATAGAGAAAAGATATGAAAGCACCCAAATCAATTACCCAAACAAAAGAATTAGAGTCTGCCCTGCCTGATGCTGTGCCGTCGAGTCCGCCCACTTTTTTAGACCAACAACGCCAAGAACAGGAGAAGAAAGAAATCTTGCGCCGCTATCGCGCCCTGCTTCGCATTGCCCGCCCTCATTTAAGCGGCGATGATGCCAAAAAAATCAAGAAAGCCTTTGAAATTGCACACGACGCGCACCAAGGGGTACGCAGAAAATCGGGCGAACCTTACATCTACCACCCCTTAGAAGTGGCGCGAATTGTCGTAGAGGAGATGGGCTTAGGCACAACGTCCATCATTTGCGCCCTACTACACGACGTAGTGGAAGATACCGAAGTCAAGTTGGCAGATATAGAACAGGTCTTTGGAAAGAAAGTATCGCGCATCATCGATGGGCTAACCAAAGTGCCTGCCCCTACCCAGATGTTTGGTATCAATAAGTCGGCGCAAGCCGAAACTTTCCGCAAAGTCTTGATGACCATTTCGGAAGATATTAGGGTAGTTTTGATTAAAATTGCCGACCGCCTACACAACATGCGCACCTTAGAGAGCATGAGCAAGGAAAAGCAGCTCAAAATTCAGGCAGAAACCCAATACATCTACGCGCCCATTGCACACCGTTTGGGCTTGTATAATATCCGTTCCGAACTCGACGACCTGTGTCTAAAATACGCCAACCCCGAAGTTTATCAGGACATTATCTCTAAAATTGCCAAAAGCAAAAGTGCGCGAACACGCTTTATCAATGAGTTTAATAAGCCCATTATCGAAGCCCTCGACCGCTTAGGTTTGAAATACGACATCAAATCGCGCCTCAAAGCCGTTTCCTCTATTTGGAACAAGATGCAAAAGCAGAAAGTGCCATTCGAGGAAGTCTTCGACCTCTTTGCCATTCGTATCATCATCGATACGAGCGAAGGCGATGACGAAAAAGCCGCCTGTTGGCGCGTGTATTCTATCGTTACCGATTTTTATCAGCCCAATGTAAGCCGCCTACGCGATTGGGTGAGTGTGCCAAAGGCAAATAACTACGAATCTTTGCACACAACGGTCATGAGCCGAAAAGGGCAGTGGGTAGAAGTCCAGATTCGCACACGCCGCATGGACGAAATTGCAGAAAAAGGCTACGCCGCCCATTGGAAGTACAAAGGGGGCAACGACAAAGGTGAGCAGGGTATAGAAAAATGGATTGCCAAAGTGCGTGAAACGATTGAAAATCAAGACCTTTCTGCCTTAGAGATGGTCGATAACTTTCGCGCCGAACTCTTTGATAAGGAAATCTATGTTTTCACGCCCACAGGCGATTTAAAAGTCTTTCCCAAAGGCGCAACCATTCTCGACTTTGCCTTCGACATTCATTCGGGCTTAGGCGAACACTGTTTGGGCGGCAAAGTCAATCACAAACTTGTACCGCTCAACTATCAACTTCAAAACGGCGACCAAATCGAAATCTTGAAATCTTCGAAACCTAAGGTAAATGAAGATTGGCTCAAATTTGTTTATACGGCGCGTGCCAAACAGAAAATCAAGCAGGCACTCAAAAAAGACCACAAAGCCCTTTCCGATTCGGGCAAGGAAATCATCTCACGCAAGCTCAAACAGCTCAAAATTCAGATGACAGACGAGGTCTTGGGGCAGCTTACTGACTATTTTGGGCTTTCTACGCCCACCGACCTTTTCATCAAAGTAGGAAAAGGGGAAATCGACCACACACAAATCAAAAAATTTAGAGAGGAAAGCGAAAAGCACAAAGACGCGCCCAAAGATGTCAAAGAGGTAAAAGAAATTTTACAAAAGGAACACCAAAAAGACGTGCTTGTTATCGGCGACGGAAAAGCAGGCGTAGAATATGTACTTTCACAATGTTGCAAACCCATTGCAGGCGATAGCATCTTTGGTATCGTAACGGTAAGCAGGGGGATTCGAATCCACCGTACCGACTGCCCCAACGCAACGGCTATGCTTGCCTCTTTTGGCGATAGGGTCATCAAGGTACAATGGGCAAAGGATAAGCCCAACAAGTTTGATGTAAGCCTGCATATTATCGGCACAGACCGACAAGGACTCATCAACGACCTGACTTATATCATCTCACACGCGCACAAAGTCAATATCTGCTCCTTGAACATTGGCACACAAAATGGAAACGTCTTCGATGGGCGCGTTACGGTGAGCGTATCTAATTCCCAACAGGTGCAAAATCTGGTAGAGGACATCAAACGGATTGAAGGCGTAGTAAATGTGCATCGTTTTGATGAATAGCCTAATTTGTCAAATCTTATTTTTTAAACTTATTTGTCAAGTTTATTTATCAAGTTTATTTGCGATTGTATCACAACCTAAAAGACAGCCTAAAAACAAACCCCGTCGGCAAGAGATAGACCTTACCGACGGGGTTTTTATTTGACAAAGGTGAGCCACTAAGCCTCGCCCTTTTGACTTTTGCGATAGTCGTATAATTTTTTTGCACCATAGGCTGCACCTGCGGCAAGCAAAAAGGTAACACCGCCATCTATCGGCACTGCCGTTACGACAGGAGGAGGACCGCCACCACCCGGCTGTGCCAAAAGCGAAGGCGTAAGGGCTACCAAAGCCCAAGCAAAGGAAATCCAAAACTTTTTGTTCATATTTGATTTTTTTGAGATGGAAAAAGCCCCGACAAGCGTCTGCCCCTGTCGGTGGCTTTTTTTATCCTGTTGTACTAATTTTTTCTATGAAAAAGAAGAAAATACGCTTATTCTTTTACAAAGCGAACTTGCTCGATGCCTGCTTCGCTGCTAATTTGCAAGAAATAAACGCCATTGGCAAGGTTGCCAATTTCTATTGTGCCTTGCAAAAACGCGCCTTCTTTGTTTTTTTCGCTGCTCAAAATTTCTTTGCCTACCATATCCAAAAGGCGAATCTGATACGCGCCTTCATGGTTATTTTTCAGGCTAAACGAAACCGCAGTAGAGGCAGGATTTGGATAAACATTCAACTTGTTATCCACAAAGAAATCTGCATTGGCAGGTGCATCAAAAAGCAAGACAAAACGGTTTTGGTCTATGCCTTTTTTAGCTGCAAACACGTAATCGGCATTTTGGCGCAAATTGTGAAGCGTCTGGGTAAGCGAATCGTACAAATAAACGACGTGCAAATCGTGGAAATATTTAAACTCGCTCAAAGAAATTTGATGTTCGCCTTCGGTTTTGATATCCACTGCCAAAGGTACAATCGTTTTTCCTTCCAAAGAAGGCAAGCCGCTGATAGAAAAATAATCGGCGGTTTCGCCCTTTGCATTGGTCTGCCCTTCGGGGTAGGCGAAATAGCTATACAAAGACGGCGATTTGCCATCATGGAGGCGCAATTTGTGGGCATCATAAACACCATCAAATTGAGGACTTGCACCTGCCTCGAAATAAATCGCGGCTTCATCTTGCAAGTTTTCGCCTTGTTTCAAAGTGAGTTTGAGAAGCCCCTCTTTGAGTCCTTTTTCGTCTGTTTTAAAGAAACGTGGATTTTGGTAGCTATTCACACGCACCGAATTATCGAAGGTAATACTACCGCCGCCTGCCGTTGCTTCTACCCAGAAACCCTGCATCGAGGCAATTTGATTTGTACCGCCATTTGTACCTACGCCATTGACAAAACTTGCGTAATTGCCACCATAACGGCTTGTAGGAATGTCGATATAAACGGCATTTTGAATACCGCTCGAATTTGCCAAGAGTTGTGTCCAAACGATAGGCGAAGGATAAGGATTGCCCAATAAATGCAAGCCGTTGGAACTACGTGTTAGGTTTAAAGTTCCCAAATTGCCATTATTGAGTATGCCATTCATATCTACTGTACCACCTGCCGAAATGTTGGCTTGATAGCCGCGCCCTACTTCAAAATCGGCAGTAGTAGGCACAAAGAAGCCCATTTGGAAGCCGTTGTAATATTGTGTCGCAATACCTGTACGAGGGTGATTTTCGTCATACACGTACAAAGTTGGGAATGGATTGGTCAGCCCTGGTTCGGCAGCCGTATTGAAGGCTGTATTCAGAATCAAGGTCATGTCATCACCCAACTGCGAAAGGGGAGCTGCCGCAAAAGGAGAAGCAAGCACGTGATAACCACCGACACCATCATAACCACCTAAATCAGACACCGAGGGCATATAGCGTTCAGCAATGACATTGCCTTGAACGGTATTGGTAGGCGAGGCATTGATGACCATTGCCGTAGCCGCTGCGGTAGAGCGAAGGGCAAAATTTGCACCTGCATCGATAATTACATCACCATTTTGCATATTCAGAAGTTCGGTTAGGCACATATCGCCTTCTATTGTAAGCGTTGCACCTACGCCGTTCATCTCGATACCCGTAATTTCTACCTGTGTGTAAGCAGTAGCATCAGAGGTAAAGGTAAGGGATTTATCTACCAAAACGTTTTCAGGGTAATTACGGAAAGAAAGCATCTTGATAGTTTGTCCTGCGATAGCGGCATTGACGGCAGCTTGGATTGTGGTAAAATAGGTATCCTGTTGGATATTCCAAATATCACCTACGCTGATGTTAGCCGTTGCTGTTAGTGTGCGCGAACAAGTTGTCGTTGTGTTGGTTGCGATAATTCTAAATTCAGTGCTTGTTCCCAAATTGCCTGTGGGGAAGGTAAGCAGCCCACCATTGCCATTTTGAGGCGCACCGACGTTGGTATTGCCTGCCGTTACATTTTGCAACTGATACGAAACGCCATTTTCAGAATTGGCAACTTCAATATTAGAACCTGTATTGATAGGAACAGAGGCAGGATTGGCAGCAATGGCAATATCATTCGGAAGCGGATTCACCGTTACGGCAATCGTATTGGAAACGGCATTACACGAAGGATTGCCATTTTCCTCTACATAAACCGTATAGTCGCCACTTTGGTCGGCACTATAAGTTTGGGCAGTCGCTCCTGCGATGTCGATGTTGTGTCTGCGCCATTGGTAGGTTACACCTGTGGCAGGCGTAGCGGTCAGGACTACATTTCCACCTTGGCAGAAAGTAGTAGCTCCACCTGCGGTAATGTTGGGCGCAAGGGTACAGCCGCCCGTAACAGTTACGGTTACGGTGTTCAAGGTTTGGCTACAAGTGGTAGTGGTATTGGTTGCGACGACTCTAAAATCGGTGTTTGCCGTAAGCGCACCTGTAGGGAAGGTAAGCGTGCCACCGTTGCCGTTTTGAGGCGCACCGACGTTGGTATTGCCTGCCGTTACGTTTTGTAACTGATACGAAACGCCATTTTGAGAGGTAGGTACTTCAATCGCAGAGGCGTTTCCACTCACTACCGAAGCAGGGTTTGCTACAATCGTTAGCGCGTTAGGCAAGGGATTCACCGTTACGGCGATTGCATTAGACAAGGAAGTACAAGTAGGGTCGCCTGTATCGGTGAGCAAGACCGTATAGTTGCCGCTTGTTGTGGCAGTGTAGGTAGCATTGGTAGCTCCTCCGATGTCTGTTCCACCGTTTTTCCACTGATAGGTTACGCCTGTGGCAGGGGTAGCAGTCAAGACCACATCTGCACCTTGGCAGAAAGTAGTAGCTCCACCTGCGGTGATATTGGCAGTAAGGGCGCAAGCCGCCAAAACTGCATAGTTTTCTGCTGCTGCAATGGCAATGCCGCTGGTCTGATAATAAGGCGTTGCATTATAGGTAGTCGCTAATTCTACCCATTGCGAGCCATTGTATCGTCTGATGGTAGAAGTTGGGGTAGTGCTACCTGTGGGGTTGGTGATGCGCACATCTCCCGAAGCTGCGCCCGAACTTTCTACGCGCCAAGTCGCGTTCAGACCTGCCGCCAAAAGTCCCGCAGGAATAGCAGGGGTAGCAGGTGCAATGTAGCGCACTTTGGTATTCGAAATGGCACTAAGCGAAATAAGTTTCACGCTTGTATTATTTCCGACAGGAAAATCGCTCAAAGCCGCCAAATTCCCATTTCGGATAAGCCCACCTGTGCCATTGGTTTCTACCCAACTATTGGCAAAAGTGCCTGCAATTTGATTTGCTACCGTTGCATTAGAAAGCGTCAAATTATTTGCACCCAACACAATCCTACCACTCTGCAAATTGAGCTGCCCCGTAACGGTTTGAGCCGCATTGGGCGTTACAGTAGAAGCGGCAGTTTGATTGATGGTTAGGTTGTGAAAGGTAGTCGCGCCTGTAATGGTTTGAGCAGCAGCTCCTGAAAAAGTAACGGTATTTGTACCCGAAGCAAAAACACCATTATTTACCCAATTTCCTTTGATTTCGATGTTGAAATTGTTTGCCGTAAGCGTCGTTACGGGACCGTTACTGATGGTTAGGTTGCCATTCACTACGATATTGCCGCCTGTAATGGTCTTATTTCCGATATAGACGACCAAGTGGTGATAGGTCTGATTGCCGCGCACAGGGCTATCGCCGCCGTAGTTGTAATAGACCGTATTTCCAGCAGCCGAAGTGGTAAGCAAACCGCCATTCATAGGAATTGTACCCGAACCTCTAAAATTCACAATCGCGTTAGCGGCATTGATAAAATGGCTACTTGCATTGCCTGCCAATACGTTTCCGTAGAAAAACATCACATTGCCCTGATTTGTAACGACAACGTTGTTATTGATGGTAGTAGAGCCTGCAAAGAAGCGAATTTCGGCAGAACCTAAAAGGGTGTAATTTGCTGCAAAGAAGGTAGCACCAGAGGCATCTTGGTTGATGACCATTGTACCATTATTTTCTATACTTTCATTTGCACCGCCAAAGGTAGTGTTGCCATTGTTGCGATTGTCAAAAGTGCCTGCATTGATAAGACTACCATTAAAGACATAGTTTGCATTGGTAAGAACGCCATTTGAGCCAAATTCGCCTGTATTTGAGATAGTTACGTCTCCTGTGAAGGTTTTGGTTGCACCCCCGCCTGCTTGCGTTGTTTCTCTATAAATGCCATTTACAATGGTATTTCCGCTAACGGTGAAATTGTAATTATCGCGCGTATTCAAACGACCTGTAGCATTGATAGTCAGATTGTTACAAACGGCAGCCGCCGAATGATTGACGGTATGTCCTGCACAAATTACAACATTGTCGAGAGCGGTAGGAATACCCGCTCCGCCTGCACCTCCACAGACGCTTGACCAAGCGGCTGCATTGTGCCAATTAGTGTTCGCGCCCGAAGAAAAATAAGTAGTAGGGGCGCAAGAAGCAGGCGCAGTAAAGAGGTTATTTTGGGTAAAGGTACAAGTAGGCGTAGCTGAAAAAGAAGCGGTTACATTGACCGCAGCCCCATTTGATACCAACCCTGTAAGGGTAACCGTTTGCGGACTCGCGCCAATGGCAAAACTTTGTCCGTTCACTAAAAGATTGCCCGCCACAGGTGCATTACTGAAAGTAACCGTTACTTGTTGTGTATAAGTGTTATCGCCCGCATTACACGCCGTTTGCGTACCCGCACTTAGGGCAGTAATGGCACAAGCCGCCCCATTGATGATGATAGAATAATCTTCGGCTTGCCCTTCGGAAAGAGCGCAAGGCGTGGGCGTGGGGTCACCTACCCAATCTGCTGCCACACGCATACGCAGAGGTTGATTCAGGGTTATGCCAGAAGCAGGAATAGCAATAGACCCATTTACGGTTTTGGGGTTCGCCCCTGTACTTGTGCCTGCAAAAACTTCTTCTCCTGCATCATTAAAATCTCCGTCATTATTGTAGTCTATCCAGATGCGCACTCGGTGGTCGTTTACAGAAGTTTGCACCGTAACGCCATAAGAAGTACCTGCATCTACTGTAACTCCTTGTGCGCAAGTGCGGTTAATGTAATTGCCTTCTGCCGCCGAAGTACCAGAACTGACATCTAAGCCATTAAACTGTACCCTTGTAACACCAAATCCTGAAAAAGTCCCCGTAGCGGTAGGCACACAAGCCACAGCAGGCGTAGAAGCAGGAGGCGGCGTTGCACCCAAAGAAGAAATCAGCGAGGCTCTTTGTGTTGTAAGAGCCGCTCGCATGCGGTCTTTCTGTCCCTGTGTGAAACGGTCTGCACAATTATAGGACATAATGTTTTGCAATACCGTTAGGTCTACACTACAAGCGTTGCTCGTACACTGAAAATAGTCTGCATCATGGGGAGCAGTATCGCAAACTCTATCGCCTTGTGTTGCACAAGTGGCATTAGCAGGGCAGTTTCCTGCGCCCGACGACCCTTCAAAAGTATGGAACAACCCAAGCGCGTGTCCAATCTCATGGGGAAGGGTTGTGTCCGTAGGTCCGATTTGTGAAGCAAGCATTACTGTACCATCTACGGCAGCTCCAGCACCGGGAAAATAAGCGTAGCCTGCTATAAAAGAGCCACTTGTACCATTTGCATTGTCAATTTCCTTGACAATCCAAATATTGTAGTAGTCGGTATTAGGCCAGCGGCTTAGGTTTTTAACCGCTACTTCGTCGGCAGCCGTAGCACTTTGTGCTTGAATACCTTGTGCATCATAATTAGGCACACCACTACCATTTACCCGTACAATGCCATTGGTAGGAAGACAAGAGGGGTCGCGTTGTGCCAAAGCAAACTCAATTTCGATATCTACTCCAAGAGGGCTATTATTTGCTCCCGTATTTCTAAACCAATCATTCAGTCCATTGACCATGCTAATAATTGCTGCGTCAGTAGGGTTGTAAAGGTCGCCAATAGGTTCGCCAGTGTGTATGACATGGACAACAACGGGAATCGTATAGACCGTACTTTGCGTTTTATTGAGCGTACCTGCCGCCTCTTGTTTTTGTAAGTAGTCGTGAACCTCATCAAGCATGCGGTTGAAGTTTGCCGCATATTCGGGGTTGTTTTGCATATTACGACGGTGAATGATGTCGGTGGCGCAGGGTTCGGTTTGCTGCTGGGCTTGCAGCAAAGGCATGCTAAATAAAAGCAAGCCCAATAACCACAGCCACTTGGGAAAGGAGTAGGGAGTGTGCATAGTTTGTTTGGATTTTGAAAAAAGACAAATACAAAAAGGCAGCTATAAAACAAAGAAGCAAAAAGGATTTAAATTGTTTGTCGCCAAAACGAGAGGAAGTATTGATACCTCTTAGAAAAACGCTGATTGAATAAGGATATTTTAGGTATGATTTTGTGTTTTTCTAACCTTATCTGTACAATTTTGAAGCCCCCAATTCTAAAAAAAACAAAAAGGACTTGGGTTTTATACGCAGTAAGCATAGTCAAGTTACGACTTTTTTTGTAATTTTCAACGCATAGCTTCTTCGTTTTTTACATTTTAACCTATCACTGCTCCAAAATCTTTCTTTTTTACTATAAAAAAAAGCCAAACGTCATGAAAAGTCAAAAAAAAATAGTTTTTTTTATTATTATTTTTATCCTGCTTTACGTCTGTTGGTTGTTATTGTATGATTTTTGGATAGCTCCACAAACGGCTCTTGATAGCTTTCTGATAGAAAAAGTTGGCAGAAGTAGTGCGTGGCTTTTGGCTCTTTTTGGGTGGGAAGGCTTCTATCATGTGGGCTACCATACAGTCTATCTGGGCGAAAAAGCCTGCGTTTCGGTAGGTGCGCCCTGCAATGGTTTAGAAATTTTTGTAGTGTTTTCACTTTTTATTATAGCCTTGCCCATGTCGCATCTACACAAAATCTGGTATATTCCTATGGGAATCGTCTTTATTTTTGGTATCAATGTTTTGCGTGTCGCCGCCCTAACGCTCAATGCCTATTATTTTCCCGAAAGTATAGACTTCAATCACCATTATTTATTTACATTTGTAGTCTATCTTTTTGTCTTTTTCCTTTGGTATTTTTGGGTGAATTATTTTGTTTCTTTTCAGAAAGTGCAATAATATCTATCAAAAAATCTTGTAACAAAGGTTTTATTTTTTTAAACACTTATTAAAAGCTAACAAAATTCGCCAACGCAAGGATAATTTTGGTATCTCTTGCGTTGGCGAAACAATTTATTAGAAAGGCAGTAAAAACTTACAAGACGCGCAACTTTTGCCCAATATTGAGCTTATCCGACTTCAAGCCGTTGAGCTTTTTGAGTTTTTCTACGGTAAGCCCTGTGTACTGCTGCGAAATTTTCCAAAGGCTATCGCCTGCCCGTACCGTATGATAGCGTGCAGTAGTGGTTTTGGAAGTGTATGTTTTCTTGGCTGTACTTGCCGTAACGGTTGAGGCTTCTTCTGTTTTAGCACCTGCAACTTTTATTTTCTGACCTGTATAAATGGCAGCCGACTTCATGCCGTTCCACTTTTTTATGTCCTCTGCACTGACTTTGTAACGCAACGCAATTTGCGAAAGTGTTTCGCCCTTGCTTACCGTATGAAAATCCTGATTTGCCTTTGCAGTAGTGCTTGTTTTGATGCTGGTTTTCTGACTAACTTGCTGATTTTGAGCGACAAGCGTCTGCTGTTTGGTACTTGTTTGCGTCGTATTGGTTTTGATAGGCGCAGTCCCTCCTTTGCAGGCTAAGATAATTGCCGCTTCGTTTTCTTCAAAAAAGGTTTTGCGTTTGGTAGGAATATTGACCTTACAAGCCGTCCGATAGGCAGGAATGAATCCCTTTTTCAGATGCGGATTGATGGCTTCCAAATCTTCTACACAGACATTGAGTTGTTCGGCTAATTTGCTCAATTTAATCGCTTCATACACCTCGATTTGTGTAATATCTAAGGAAGGGTGCAACTCGGAAGCGAAAATACTATGCTCTTCCTGATGATTAAAAAGATAGACGTATGAAGTATAAAGTGGCACATAATTGCGCGTTTCACGCGGTAGGTAGTCATAAATCTCCCAAAAGGTTTTCTTTCCCGAACGCTGCATGGCTTTCTTGACATTGCCAGGTCCGCAATTATAGGACGCTAAGGCTAATTCCCAATCGCCAAACATCTCATAAAGATATTTGAGCAAACGCGCTGCGGCACGTGTGGAAGCAATCGGCTCGAAGCGTTCATCTATGTAATGGTTTTGGGTCAGGTCGAAGATTTTGCCTGTCTTGGGCATAAATTGCCACAACCCCCCTGCGCCTGCTCGCGAAATCGCTTTGGGCTGAAAGGCAGATTCTACCACAACCAAATATTTGAGTTCTTCGGGAACGCCCTCCTCTTTTAAGATTTGCTCGAAAAGTGGAAAATAACGGTTTGAGCGTTTAATCAATTCAGCCGTATAGTGGCGATAATGCACGCCATACTTGTCTATAAATTTGCGGACTTCGGGCGTATAATTGAGTGGCATTTCCTTTTCTAAGGCTTTCAGACGCGCCTGCATTTCTGCATCACTAAGGGCAGGGAGCAGCGAATAATCCACTTCAATATCTTCTATCAAACAAATATTGGGGTCGTCGGGGTTGAAAAAAAGTGCCTCATCTACGGCTAACGCCTCCTCTGCCAATACCTCTTCCAATTTTTGCTTATATTCTACCTTCGAAAGGCTCACAAAAGACACAAACTCGGCAAAAATCTGCATACCTGCAATTTTCTGACGCAAAAGCCGCTCCATGTCGGCAGGCGTAGGCTCATCTCCTAAGGCAAGCCACTCCATTTGTAGCTGTGGCTCGGAAGAAGCGCGAAAGTCTAAGGTAGGCTGAAAATTTTGGTACGAATGGTTTTGCAGTAAAGTCGTGTCAGGGGTCGGCATAAGCCAAAAGTCTTCTACTACGAAGGGTTTGTTATTTTGTGCAAAACTTACTTCTTGATTTTGAATCGCCGCCTGCGCTGCTTGCTGATTTTTGTGCTGGTTTTTATGCTTACTTGGTTTATTTTTTTTGCGCGAATGGGGATTTTCTTTGTCTAATTTATCGGACGGATTCTTTTGAAAGACCAAACTATGCTGCCTCTCTGCCTTTTCAAAAGGATTGGGAAGGGTCTGGTATGAAGTCTGTCCTGAAACACTGTGTAGGGTAAAGGTGCTACTACCTCCTATCAAGAAAGCGAACAAAAGAGCTTTTGGTAGGAATTTCATAAGCAAAATTTTATGGGTAAAGTTGAAGCGTTGTTAGTGAGGATAGCTCTAAAAAGGGCTAAAAAAGAAAAAAAGGCAGCCTAAACGTCTTGCGGACGTTTTTAGTTCCTTTCAGTCCTTTTTTTATCTTTTTTGGATTGTGCAAAGATAAGGAATTTATTTGGGTCTTTGCAAAATTTTGGTCTGTTAAAATCTTTGTTTTACCGAAAAGCCCCCAAACGAAATATTCTATTCATATTCGCCCCCAAAACCAATCTTGGGCTTGTTATCTGGGTAGCGAAAAATACGAAAAAATCGCGCCTTTGTAAAAAAAGCCGTCTTTTTAGCCCTAAAAAATCATAATTTCGCCTTCAAAGCGTTACTAATAAAACGCGCTTTGGCGTGATACTACGGCAGCAAGTAGCCCCACACCGATTTTTAAGACCTTCTTTATTCCTATCAGATTCCTATCAGATTGCTTTATGAAAAAAATCTTTTTACTTCTTTTGGTGTCTTTGGCATGGCTCTCTGCCTCCCAAGTACAGGCACAAGACCCTTATACAAAGCTATTTAGCGGCATGCGAGCAGGTATTGGCGTTACGCAATTAGCCACAACTGTCAAGGTAGATAGCATCACTGTCAATGGAATCCGCTACGATAGTGCTTTGACAAGACACAACAGCAGGGCGCGATTCGGCTTTCAGGCGGGCTTTTTCGTACAAAAGCAGTTCAACGAGCGCGTAGGCTTGCGTGCCGATTTGCTCTACGCCGAGTCGGGCGGTTCGTATCAGGTCAAAATCAACAAGTTCGAACGCCATACCTTGCGTTATTTCCAATTTCAACCTTCGGTGATTGTCAATGTCGCGCCTAAGGCAAGTTTCAACCGTTTCTTTGTCAAGGCTGCCCCTGTGGTGCGCCTGATTGCCAGCGTTCATGTAGAGGACATAGACCAAGAACTTTCGCGCAACTACGCCAAACTTGACTACGGTGCTACTTTGGGCGTAACCTATATGATTAAAATTTCGCGCTATGTCTGGCTTACCTTAGATGCAGAAGGGTATTATGGCTTTGCCAACATAGAGAAAAACAACCGCGACATCGTCAAGACTCGCAATCGCGGCATCAACTGGGGCGCAGGTTTTGCCATTCCCATCAAATAAAGACCGATAAAGGCAGCCTTCGGTGGCGGCTTTTGCGATAAAAAAACTAACTTTGTCTGGCTTGAACGCTTGACAAAGTTTTTTTTGTGCCTATACAAAAAGATTCATATTTTATCTATTTTCTTCAAACGACTCAAAACACATGCTAACTCTCGAAACCAAACTTCTTATCGAGCAGGCTTGGGAAGACCGTAGCCTTTTAGACCGACACGAAACACAAGAGGCTATTTTTAGCGTTATCGCTGCCTTAGATAAAGGGCAAATCCGCACCGCCGAACCCATTTCAGACCCAAAAGCAGCGCAAAACCAGACTTGGCAAGTCAATGATTGGGTGAAAAAAGCCGTTATTTTGTACTTTCCTTTGCGAAAGATGGAAACGCAGGAAGTAGGCATCTATGAATATCACGACAAAATCCCGCTTAAAAGCAATTATGCAGGCTTGGGGGTGCGTGTAGTGCCGCCTGCGGTAGCGCGTTATGGGGCTTTCATTGAAAAAGGAGTCGTTTTGATGCCTTCTTATGTCAATATCGGTGCTTATATCGGTTCGGGTACGATGGTCGATACTTGGGCAACGGTGGGCAGTTGCGCCCAAATTGGGCAAAATGTGCATCTAAGTGGCGGCGTAGGCATTGGCGGCGTATTAGAACCTGTGCAGGCAGCCCCTGTAATTGTAGAAGATGGCGCATTTATTGGCTCGCGCTGCATTTTGGTAGAAGGGGTGCGCATAGGCAAAGAAGCCGTTTTGGGTGCGAATGTCGTCATTACGGGTAGCTCAAAAGTGATTGATGTTACAGGCACAGAGCCGATTGTGCATCAGGGATATGTGCCGCCGCGTTCGGTGGTGATACCGGGTAGTTATACCAAAAAATTCCCCGCAGGCGAATATCAAGTGCCTTGCGCCCTTATCATTGGCAGGCGCAAAGAAAGCACCGATTTGAAAACTTCCCTCAACCAAGCCCTGCGCGAAAATGACGTGGTGGTATAAAAAGCAAACCATTTCTACTAAAAATGCCCCTCGTGTGGAAAACACAATAGGGGCATTTTTCTGTCTTTCAAGACCATTTTACAATTTGCTGCCAATTATCTTTTACTTTTTGTTCCAATACTAAGGCTTTGGGAAACAAAATATCATCTTCTATGGCAGCATGCAAGGAAAGCAACTTTTCAAAATGTTGCAATTCTGCATATAAGACCCTGATAATCAAGGGTGTATAAGGCAAGAGTTCATACTGATTAGTAAGCAGGCGAATCCCCTCCATTTCGTCATCATCTTGGCTATGCTGGTGGGCGGCTTGGGCTAAGGAAAATTTTTCCATCGGAAAATAAGTCTTCAAGATACAAACCTGCCCTAAAAGTGCCTTATCTAAAAGCGTAATGTACTCGAAAAGGTGCGCTTCTTCTTCAAAGATATGGTGAATAAAATCTTGGGCAAAAAGGGGAAAGGCTACCTTCAAATCTTCTACTATCGTGCGAAAATGGCGGGGCAACTGCAAAGGCTTCATCGCCTCTACCAGTGCAGCCATGTAGGGAATTTGCTGTCGGATAAAAATACGGTGCGTATGATAGAGATAATCCAAAATCACCTGAATAGGAAAATTAGATAGGTTTTTTGGGGGGGCTTGATGCCTAATCTTTTGCGCCGTCTTTTCTATTTGTTGCCAAAGAAGTGGCGCATCTATTCCTTTTTCTCTGCACACCTCCGAAAAAGTTTTGTCTTCATAACGATAAAAATCGATGCCAAAGCGGTGCAAGGCAGCTCCGACCATGTAGTCTTGCTCTACTAAGGTTTCTATGCGTGTAGTTGGGAAGTTCATCGTTAGCGAGAGATTAGAAAACTCGAAGGTATTTTTGCGTAGCCCCAAAGATACGCATTTTTCGAAAAAAACGCGCTTTCTGCTATCCTGATAGGCTAAAAATTGTGCCTTCATTACAAAAGGTTTTGGCTTTTAGGATTCGCTGCTATTGGGAAATAGGTTTGGACAAGGCAGTGCCTTGCCCGATACAAATAAAAAAAGCCGCACAGTTTGGGCGCAAAACTTAGGGCGCAAAAACCTGACTGGGGAATGAATTTTGAGTAGGTACTTGCAATTTGATGATGCCATAGCCCGAAGCCGCATGGCAGGCATTACAGGTTTGGATAAGGGTCTGATATTTCTGACCAAAAAGCAAAGCATCTTGCGCCTTGATGCCTTCTTCCAAGCCCTCTAAGGCAGGGATAAACATTTGCGCTACCAAAGGTGCTATCTCTTTTTCATTTTTGATGGGCTTGTGGGCGATAATCTCCTCTGCCGTTTCTTCGGCTTCATGGACATAAAAGGCAGCAAGTTCCCAATTTTTTTCTTTGCCTGCCCAATAGATTTTCTCGGCAAAACGCTGCATGTAGCCCATTGCTTTGGCTAATTCGTAGTGTTCATTTTCTTTGGGTTCATTTTCTTTGGGTTCATTTTCTTTGGGCGAAGCCACCGCCGCAGTAGCTTCTTTTTCCGAAGGCGCAGCCGCCTTGCCGTTCATTTCTAAGACTTGCTCCTGCAAACGGCTCACTTGTAGGCTCTGCCAAATCAGACCACCCAGCAGCAAAGCCAATCCGAGCAGCGTCAAAAGGGTTGTGTTTTTCATATCACTTATTTGGTCTAAATCTAAACATTCAAACCGCAAAGGTACGTCTTTTGTTGGATTTGCACACGCAAAAATATCAGGACAAAAATTAGACAAAAAAAAACTTGCCCCTTTGCAGGAGCAAGTTTTGAGAAAGAAAAAGCGTTGGATAGTTTAGTTGAAGATATAGCGGATACCAAATTGCATCTGCCATACTTGGCTTACGTTGATGTTCTTACGGAATGTTTCAGTAGGAAGCTCGCCTCTATCCAAGTTCATTATGAAAGTAGGACGGTTTTCAGCATCTCTGCCGCGATACTGCAAAAGAGTCTGTTGATTTACGATGCTTTGTACTCCCCATTCAGAGTTAAGCAAGTTGCCGAAATTCATGATGTCGAGGCTAAGTTGGATAGTATTGCGCTTTTCGTTCTTGCCTACTTTTACGTAGAAATCTTGCAAGAAGCGAAGGTCGAAACGGTGTACCCAAGGGAATACTGCACCGTTGCGTTCTGCATAGTCGCCTTTACGACCAGAAAGATAGTCGTCTTGATTGATGTAAGCTTCAAAAGCGTCGCGTTGCTGCTGTGCTGTGAAACGAGTTTCACCGTTTTGTACGATATCTACAAAGATAATGTCTTCAGCAGAATTTGGTACAAAAAGGAGTGGCGTACCGTTATCACCCATCATGTTACCACCGATAACGTAGCTGAAGCGGTTTTCATTGAACGCGCCCACAGCACTACCTTGATAGAAGAGAGAAATAGTAGTTTTAGCAAAACCTGCATATTCTTTTGAATAAGACACAAGACCCACAACTCTATGAGGCGTATCAAAACGAGTAAAGCTCACTTCGGGGTTGTTGCGGTCTGAAAGAACGGGGTTTGTCCAGAGCGAACCAGCGGTAGAACCACCTGTCAAGCCTTGGTCGCGCGATACGCTACGGGTATAGGCAAGACTTGCAAAAAGACCATTGTCGAAAGGCTTTTGCACTTGTAGAGTAACAGCGGCATAGTAGCCTTTGTTTGTGTTGGTCAGATAGATAGCCTGATTGAAAGGCGCATTGATGCGATTGCTACCGTAGAAAGGACGGTTATCTACCCCTGCGAAAGTACCTGTGGAAGCGGGAAGGTTAATGTTTTGTGGCAAAACGTCGTTGATATTGCGTGTGTAAATACCTTCTAACGTTGCTACCAAACCGCCAGGAAGGGTCTTATCGATACCAATATTGGTACGCCAAACTTGTGGGAAGCGGAAGTCGTCTGCTGTTACTGCTAAGTCACCACTTGGCGAAGAAGGCTGTGGATTTTCAGGCAAATATGCGCGCACGTCAGGATTGAACGGACGTGGATTGGCATCAAAGTCGTTGCGGTTTTCATTGCGTTGTAATACATAGAAACCACGCAAGATACCATTGTTATTGACTTGGTTAGAAATCCAAACAAAAGGAATACGACCCGTAAAGATACCCGAACCACCGCGAATTTGTAGACTCTTATCACCCAAAACGTCCCAGTTGAAACCTACGCGAGGCGACCAAAGAGGGGTAAATTTAGGCAAAGCAGACACATCTGCGACAAGCGAATCGCCGCCAGCAGGGTTTGCAAACTTGAAGTTGTCGCGAATAGCAGGGTTTTCAGCCAATTCCTTAGGGAAGAATTGTCCGTCCATACGCAAGCCATAAGTAAGTTTAAAGTTACGATTTACTTGGAACTCATCTTGCACGTAAAGTCCAAATTGTCCGAAAGCTGTTTCATCAACAGCAGGCGAGCCAGGATTAGAGCCGAAAGCAAAGCCTTGTACAAAGCCTGTCGGTTGTACGTCAGGATTGCGGTTAATTACCGCTTCTACGAAGTCGTTGTAAGAGCCATAGCGATACACCCCATGGAAGAAACGATTAAAGGAGTTTTCAAAGGTCATTAACTCTAAGTTGAAACCAGCAGTAATGGTGTGCTTGTTGCCAAAGTAGGTTAAGTTGTTTGTAACGTTGAAAGTGTTGTTGCGGACATTATTAGCAACAGAGAAAAGTTCATTTCCCATAGCCGTATAATACTGTCCCTCTTCAACAACTTCAATGAAAGGAAACGCTTGGTCGCCGGGAATACCACGCTCTTGGAAGAAAGAAGTATAGCCGATATTGAGGTTATTAGCGATTTTGCTGCTGAACATAGAGTTCAATTCCGCTACGAAGGAATTAGTAGTTTGGTCAGTAGTGTAGTTGGAGTTGGCAAAGTGCATTGAATTGAGCGAATTGCGATTGCCGAATCCACCAGGCAAGGAATTAGAGGTACTTGAAGCATTGATAAAAGTATCATCTATGCTTGTAAATCGATTAAAACGCACGGCAAGTTTGTGCTTGTCGCTGATGTTGTAATCAATACGTGCATTCAAGCGTAAGTTTTTTGTTGCGAAATCATACCCCTCATAAGCACCAGGGTCGTAACCGTATATATTACGAAGTGAAGTGCGGATAAAATCCAAACGTTCGGCAGGAACACGTGTAACGTTATCACCTTCGCGCCCAGGAGCTGCCGCTAAGTTCTGCTGTCCAGGGCGAGTAGAAGTTTCACTTTCTACATTGACAAAGAAGAAAAGTTTGTTTTTGATGATGGGACCACCCAAACGTGCGCCAATGATATTTTGGTTAAAATCGTCAAAGGTAAGTTCATTCTCACCAATCTTATTGCCTTGAAAAGACTGATTGCGAATAAATGTATAAGCAGAACCTGAAAATTCATTAGTACCACTCTTAGTAATCGCATTTACGCTTGCACCCGTAAAACCGCCCGTTCTCACGTCGTAGGGAGCAAGGTTGATTTGTACTGCTTCAATCGCATCTAAACTTACGGGGTTGCTACCTGCAAATTGGTCGCTGCTCAAACCAAAGTTGTTGTTGTAGATATTACCATCAATGGTATAATTATTAAAACGGTTATCACGACCCGCAAAACTTGTTCCATTGCTCTGTGGAGTAAGGCGTGTGAAATCGTTTAAGCTACGGCTAATGGTAGGTAAAGAATTAATCGCACGATTGTCCAAATTCGTAGAAGCACCTGTACGGTCAGAACTAATTAGTCCGTCTGTTTCTGCCGTAACCACCACCTCACTTAGTTCTTCACTATCTTCCGATAGTTTGAAGTCAGCATTGAAAGCAACGCCTAAGCTCAAGTAGATGTCTTTATGGACTTGTTCTTTATAGCCCACCGAGCTAACAGTAAGCGTATAAGGACCGCCCACACGTGCATTAGGAATATTGTAGCGTCCGTCTGCAAGGGTTACAGAACCATAACGCGAACCCGAAGGCTCATGAACGGCAACAACAGTAGCCCCAGGCAGTGCTTCGCCTTTGGTATCTGTAACGAAGCCGCTCATACTTGAGGTTGTTACACCTTGTCCGAAGGCGGTTTGTGCTAAAAATAAGCACATCGCCACACTCAAGAGTTGAAGTAAAATCTTTCTCATGGAGAAGTATAGGTTTGGAGAAACATAATCCCAAAAGGAACGTGCCTTTTTAGGTATTTTATTCGCTGCAAAGGTAGGGGATTTTGAAAAAAACCGCTCTTAGTAAATATTAAGAAATTGCTAATATTAAGCCCCTTAGCGAGGTAAAAAGTGGCTGCCTTGCCCCAAAAAGGCGCAAAAAAACTTAAAAACAAAAAGCGAAAAGCAACTTTTACAGTGCCTTTCGCTTCGCCGATTTCATTTTTTTTGGGAAAATGCCCTTGTATGATTTTTTTCTTTTTAGCCCGCCTCACCAAATAATGTTTGGCGCAGGCGAAACAAACGCACCTTCTCCTGCACCGAAGTTTGAGGGTCTTGCAATAATTCATCTATCAAAAAGCGGCTCAAATTCTCATTTCGCGCCTTTGTGTAAAAGGTGGCGGCTTGCTCTGCCAATGCCAAAGCCAATGCCTTTTTGCCTGCTTGGTACTGCTTAATGGCTTGATTATGAAGCTGTAAGCCTGCCAATTCCTCTAATGTTAATAAACTGTTAAGCTCTCTGCCTACCAATTCATTTTCCGCTTGGCTATAAAGGCGAATCCGCTCGGTTATTTGTGCCTCATTATCCACAAAACCATTCAAAGCGTCGGTAGTTTCTATCAAAACGCGGTCTTTTTCTGAAAAAATCACGACAAGATAGACATGGTTAGGCGTTTCGTATATTTGATGCGCCATCTGCATCTCTTCCAACACAAAGGCAAAGAGTGCCGTAACAGAAAGGCAGTCGTATTTGCCCTCTAAAAGCGTTTCTTCCAAAAGCGGATAGGCTTCATAGCTTTTGAGAAACCGCTTCTGTACGCTGAAAAAAAGACGACGCAATGCCTCCTTTGGCGCAAGACGGCTATAACGCTCGCGCATTTCAAAACTAAATTGCGCTAAGTGCGCATAAGCCGCCTCTGCACGTGCTTGCGAAAAAAAGTGGTGTCGCAGGTGAGGCGAAAAAGTAGGGGAAGTCCATAAAAAGGCAGCTATCGGACTTTGAACGGCTTGTTTAGAAGACGACTTAGGGGCGGTTTTAGCCGATACTGCCACCTGTTGCGCCGCTCCCATCTCGGAATGAGCGACAATTTGTCCCCAAAGGCTTGATGCGCCAAGCCATAACGCCAGCATAAGAGTAAGATTCTTTTTCAATTTGTATCACGTGTTTTAAAGTTTGGTAAAAAAAAGGAAAAAGCCCTACGGATTTAGAAAGGACTGTTTTCCCTTAACGGATTTTGGCGCAAAAAAGTTTAACACAAAATTAACACAAAATACACAAACTTGCAAACCGTACCCAATTCATTGCGTTTTTTAGAAAAAGCAGCGACTTCTTTCCTACCCAAAATTTTATCCCATTTTCCCCAAAAACTACCATGACGACCGAATGGACGCTCTTTTTAGATAGAGATGGCGTTTTGAATCGCAAGATTGAAGACGATTATGTAAAAAGCCCTGATGCCCTTGAAATGCTCGAAGGCGTGGGCGAAGCCTTAGCCACCTTGCGCCCTTATTTCAGACGCATGGTAGTCGTAACCAATCAGCAGGGCATTGGAAAAGGACTCATGAGCGAAGCCGATTTGCAAGCCGTTCATCAAAAATTACGCGCCTATCTCCAAACTTGGGGCGTTTATCTCGATGCGATTTACTTTGCACCTGCCTTAGCCGCCGAAAATTCGCCCCTGCGCAAGCCGCAAGTTGGCATGGCAACGCAAGCCCAAAAAGAGTTCCCCGACATAAATTTTGAAAAAAGCATCATGATAGGCGATAGCTTTTCGGATATGCAATTCGGAAAAAAGATAGGGGCGAAAACAATTTTTATCAGCGCAAAGCCACCCAAAGACGACATCTTGCCCTACATTGATGCCATAGCAGAAAGCCTTTATCTGGCTCAAAATCAAATCCTTAGCTTTTTGAAAAACTAAGTGGCTCTTTTTTTAGAAAAAAAAGTTCGTTTTTTTTCGCCTTTCGCGAGCCAAAAGTTTGCAAATCCGAAAAAAGTATCTACCTTTGCACCGTAGTCAGTTCGGCAGCTCCTATGAACCTCCCCAGAGTCGGAAGGCAGCAAGGATAAGTAGTGATGCGTCGGAACTGGCTATTTTTTTTTCGACTTTTTTCTATGATTTTTTTCTGAAAAAAAACAAAGCGGGAACAAAAAACAAACCGCCACTTGTTAGGGCTGTGTCTGACGCATTTTTAGCTCGCACACAAATTTCCTTCCACCCAACATTTTATTTTTTCTCAAATGGCAAATAAGTTACACGAATTGCTCGCCATAGAGCAAGACCGCAAAAATAAGGCAAACGAATCAGTAGGCGAAGCCAAAAAGACCTTTTTGAAAAATGACCCCTACTTCGATGGCATGATAAAAAAGTACGTTTCTTTGGAAGAAGAAGCCGAACAAATACCCGACGAAAGCAAGGAATTAGTCAAGACCGTTAAGCAGCAGCTCGAAGAGGTGCAGCAAAATATTGTCGCCGCCCTCGATGCAACCGTTTCGAAGGAAGAAACCAATGCTTCGAACACTGCAAAGGCAGAGCTTATCGTGGAAGACACCCATTTTGGCACTTTTTCCGCCACTACGCTTTTAGCCTTAGAAGCACAGCTCAATCGCATCTTAGACCTCTACCAAGCCATTCCTATTTTGGACTCTACCCGAAAATGGCATTTTGACAACCAACGCAATATCTTCAAGACCGACGAAGAAGTCAAGTTTCGCAGCGTCAAACGCCCAAAAGTTATCGTAAAATACGAGGCTACCGACAAGCACCCTGCCCAAACCGAACTCCTCAACTTAGACTTTCAAGTGGGCAAATATGAAACTACCTACTTTTCGGGAAAAGTGAGCGTGGCGCAAAAAAATGAGATGGTCAGGCGCATCGAAAAACTCTTAGAAGCCGTAAAAGTGGCACGCGCCAAGGCAAACAACGTAGAAGTAGTCAAGACCTACTTAGGGAAAAAAATCTTTGATTATATCCAAAAAGATATGTTCAAATAAAAGAAAAAACACAGAGATAGCGTCAGATTTAAGTTTAGTTTCAAAATTGGCTCTCTTTCTTCATAAGAAAAAAAGCCGCTTAGTCTTAGCGTTTCGCTCTGTAGTTTTAGCTTGAGAATCGTTTGGAAAGGAAAAGTCCGCTACTTGCCTAAGTGCGGTGGTTCGAATCCACCCGCCTCTACAAGATTTGTAAAGCCTTTTGAATCAGGCACTTATCTTAAAAAAACAAACATAGGGGCGTAGCTCAGTGGCAGAGCAAGGGTATCTGAAGTAAAAAGAGGGCTTTGGTATCTTTTCCAGTTCGATTAAAAACAGTTTCATAGCCAAATTGGAAAAGGCTCCGAACTCAGGATTCGGTAAGCGTTATGCTTTTGCAGGTTCGAGTCCTGCTGAAACTACGGGCGGCTACATAGGTTAGGTAGCCGTCCATTTTTTTTTCGAAAAGGGCGTAGAAAAGGCGCGTCAGAAGGTTTGGGTAGGTTCGAAAGCGATAAAGTTTGTTAAAGTTGGCATCTTAGGGCGGGTTATTTGGCGTTTTCTTTAAAATTGTGTAGTTTCGCTTTTATTTGTTTCGATTTTCAGACTCCTTTCTCTCTTTTACTTTCTTTCTTTTGGCTACTATGATTGCTTATGCTTCCGACGTAGAAGCGGCTGATGCCCTTCATCAAAAATACAAGACTTTAAAAAGTGAAGTCGGTAAGGTTATTATCGGACAAGACGAAACGGTGCGTCTGCTCCTGACTGCCATCTTTTCGCGCGGACATTGTTTGCTGATTGGGGTGCCGGGCTTGGCAAAGACCTTGCTCATTAGCACGCTTTCACAGGTTTTAGACCTACAATTCAACCGTATCCAATTCACCCCCGACCTGATGCCTTCCGACATCTTAGGTGCGGAAACATTGGACAAAGACCGAAATTTACGTTTTGTGAAAGGCGCGATTTTTTCTAATATCATTTTAGCCGACGAAATCAACCGTACTCCGCCCAAAACGCAGGCGGCACTTTTGGAGTCGATGCAAGAATATGCCGTTACTGTGGCAGGGGTGAGGTATCCGCTGCCATTGCCTTTTTTTGTGTTAGCGACTCAAAACCCCATCGAGCAGGAAGGGACATATCCGCTACCCGAAGCGCAGTTAGACCGTTTTATGTTTAGTGTCTATCTCGATTATCCCTCTTTTGAAGAAGAATTAAGCGTAGTAAAAAATACGACTTCGGATAAAAAAGTAAGCCTCGATAAGATTATCAATGGCGAGGAAATTCTCTATTTTCAGGATTTGATTCGCCGCGTGCCTGTGGCGGATAATGTCATGGAATACGCCGTCCGCTTGGTACATAAGACGCGCCCTAATAAGCCGCTGGCTACCGCCCTGACGAATGATTATTTAGATTGGGGAGCGGGACCTCGTGCCTCGCAGTATCTTATCTTGGGTGCAAAATGCCATGCCCTGCTTCATGGCAAATATTCGCCTGATATTGAAGATGTAAAGGCGGTTTCGGTAGCCGTTTTGGGGCATCGCATTGTACGCAATTTTAAAGCAGAAGCCGAAAATCTTTCCGCCAAACAAATCATAGAAAAACTTTGGTAGGCAAAATTGCCGTTCTTTTGGGTGCTTCCTGCTCAAATCCTCTTCCTGCTCAAATCAAGTACAAAAATTGCGTTGTGCCTGTTTTTGGTTTGAAAAAACACGCTATTTCAATCAAAATTCGGACAAGGCAGTAACTTTTCCCTACCAATATCTACCAATAGGGAACGCTTTTAGAGCGGCACTGCATTAGAAAATCCTACCCTATTCCATTCTTTATGGCTTCTTTTCGTCAGATACGCCTGATTTTTTGGCGTGAGTACCTTGTACGGGTGCGCAAACTCTCTTTTTGGGTTACGGCGTTGCTCATGCCTTTGCTTTTGGTAGGCATGGGGCTGATTCCAATTCTGATAGACTATTTGATAGAAAGCGAAAGGCGCGTTTATGTTTTAGACCAAACAGGCAAATTTTCGGACGCTTTCACCGCCTTCGATGCCGAAGAAGCGATTGTTTTCGAATTTGCACCCGACGCACAAAATTTGAAAATAGAACCTTTTCTCGATAGCCTCTATTTGAGCAAACAAACCGACTATGACGCTATTTTAATCATTCCGCCTGACCTTCACTTAGAAAATCCGACCCAAATTCGCTTAATCGCTGAAAAAACCGTCCCTTTGGTTTTACAGAAAAAGATAGAGCGAAAATTGGCAAATCATATCGAAACCCTGCGCCTTTCGCGTTTGGGCATTGATAGTAAGGTGCTGGCAGAAGTGCAGACGAAGGTTAGCCTAACGACACAAGCCCTTGCGCAGGAAGAAAAACAGACTTCCTCTGCCTTTGCGATGGGATTGGGCTATGGCGGTGCGCTGCTGATTTACTTCTTTATCTTTCTTTTCGGTACAATGGTCATGAAGGCTGTTTCCGAAGAAAAGACCAACCGTATCATCGAAGTTTTGATAGCTTCGGTCAAGCCCTTCGAACTTATGATGGGCAAGATTATGGGTATTGCAGCCGTTGCCCTCTCAAAGTTCGTGCTTTGGGTGTTGCTCGGCATGGGGGTTTTTACTGCACTTGGGCTTTTTATCGGTGCAAAAGGCGGTAGCCATTTAGAAAGCCTTAGCGCGATAGAGAAAACAGACAACTTTCCCACCGAAAGCCTCAATGGTAGCCTTGCCGACCCCAACTTAAATGCCCTTCTTGAAGTGCAGGCGGGGATTCGCAGTTTGGATTGGCTTCTTATTCTGCCTTCGTTTTTCTTTTTCTTCCTTTTCGGCTACCTTTTCTATGCGGCACTTTCAGCGGCGATAGGTGCGCTTTTAGACAACGAATCAGACAATCAACATCTGACCCTGCCTATTACCCTGCCGCTCATTGCAGGTTTTCTCATTGCGAGTGCTGTGGTAAATGACCCCGAAAGCAGTTTGGCTTTTTGGGCTTCTATGATACCCTTTACTTCGCCCATCGTCATGCTGGTGCGCATACCCTTTGGCGTAGCGGCTTGGGAGCTTGGACTTTCTATGACAGTTCTGGTGCTTTCTTTTTTTGTAATGGTCTGGGTAGCGGCAAGAATTTATAGGATTGGCATTTTGTCTTATGGCAAAAAAATTGGCTACAAAGACCTATGGAGATGGGTATTGTATCAGGAAAAGTAATAAATCATACCTCAAAAGACAAACCATCATACGCTAAAAAGACCTGTGGCGGTAGCGTCTTTTCCACTTCGGCATGCAAACCCATTTGATGGCTTATGTGTGTGATATAAGCACATTCGGGCTTCAAATCGGCGATAACGGCTAAGGCTTCTTCGAGGGAAAAGTGCGAAATATGCGTTTCTTGTTTCAAGGCGTTGATGATTAAGACCTTTGTGCCACGTATCTTTTCTAATTCGTGTGGCGAAATTCTGTTGGCATCAGTAATGTAGGTAAAATCGCCAATACGAAACCCAAAAACGGGCAAATTATGGTGCATGACCTCGATGGGAATTACCTCGATGCCGCCTATCTCAAAGGGCTTGTTTTCAATGGTGTGCAGCTCTACCTGCGGAATACCGGGGTATTTGACGGCGGCAAAAATATAAGCAAACTCTTCCTTTATTTGGTTTAAAACCTCGACACGACCATAAAGTGGCATATCTTTTTTCTGACGAAAATTAAAGGCGCGAACATCATCTAAACCTGCTGTATGGTCTTTGTGCTGATGCGTAAAAAGAACGGCATCTAAACGCTTTGCCCCTAAGCGCAACATTTGCGCCCTAAAATCGGGACCCGTATCGATGACCCAAGATTGCCCTGCTACTTCTACCCAAAGCGAAGCACGCAGGCGGTTGTCGCGTCTATCGGAAGAGCGGCAGACGGCACAGTCGCAAGTAATGACGGGAACGCCTTGCGAAGTTCCTGTACCCAAAAGTTGAACTTTTACTTTCAAGGGAATGGCGATTATATCGTACTCAAATCGCTACCAAATTGTAGCACCACAAAAATAAGCCTTTCAAGGGATTTTGCCAAATTGAGGCAAGGCAAACTATTTGATACTTACTTTTTATTTTTTGTTTATTTTTACTTAAAATTTTGTACCTCTATGTAATCTACCGAAATAATATGGGGTTGTAAATGGTTAAAATCTTTATCCGTCGTGATAAGGGTCGCGCCTAATACTTTGGCAAAGGCGGCAATCCACAAATCGTTTTTACCCATATTGCGCGGAGTCAGACCCGCAGGCAAGGGCAGCCCTTCGAGCTTTCCCTGACTATACGTTTCTACAAAGGCGTAGGCATCAACGTAGGTACGTTTGTCAAGCGAAAGTATAATCATCTTATTTAAAAACAAACTTAAATCTTTAAGTTTTTGGCTGCCCCACTTATTCTGACGTGCAATAGAGGCTATCTCACCCACGCTCACAACACTTAGATAAAAAGTCTTAGTGGAGTCATGGAGATACGTTTCATCAAAATAGCGACTAAATGCACTATTTTTTATAGCTAAGATAACAACATTTGTATCTAAAATAAACTGCATGCTATATAAATTAAGGTGTAAGTTGATTTAGTAATTGTTCCAAAGTTTCCTCGTCATCATCTTCCCAAGCACCTCCTACTTGCTTCAAAACTTCCGAGATATTGGTTGCATTTGGCGTTGTATCGAGGGAAAGTGGTTCGCGGCAAAACTCTTCGAAGGTAATGGGCGTTATTTCTTCATCTAATCCAAGCCCTTCAAAGAGTGCGTCGGAATTATAGGTATCTGCTTCCAAATGGGGCGAAGGGGCAGATTGCGCCTGCTCTTCAGGCACAAAGACCTGACAAGAAACCCCCAGACGGTTTGCCAAAGCCACTAATAGGCTTAGGTCGGCTTCATTTTCAGATTGTAAGATAATTGCTTTCATCATTTTTTTATTTATGTTTTTTTCAAATAAATTCAAAAGTGGGGCATTGCCTCCTGCTGCCTTATACGAAAAAATGAGTGAAAGGGGTTGCAGCACCCAAATTTAGCCATTATTTTTATCTACACCAAAAATCATTGTGCTAAGTTTCACCGCTTTCCGATAAAGTTTTTATCTTTGCTGTGCCGATAGGCTTTAAGACAAGTTACATTTTATCAATAAAAAATATAAACAAAAATGAAAAAAATATTATTTATTTTTATACTACTACTTTCTATAAGTAGTTTTTTAATACAGACCTACTCCAACAAAGAAACGCAAAACTCATCTCCGCAAGAGTTTTCTAAAAATCGAGTGCGCGACAGCTTAGATGCAAACGACTTGCTTTTGCCCTTATTTGAAAGTAAACTTCCTTGGGTTACCCATAATGAAAATTATCATAACTATATGCTCGTAGATAAAAACAAATTACTTATAAATCCACTTGCTTGGGAAGCAAGGGAAAAAGGAATCAATCTTAATACGCCTCCTATAGATACAACAAAGTCCGCCCCTTCTTTGGCAGTGGCGTTGCAAAACCCTTTAGAAATAGAAGAGCTATGTATAGGATTAAAAGAAAGAAACCTCACCTCTATTCCAGACGAAATAGTTGAACTTAAAAACTTAAAGAAAATTTTTATTAAAAATATTATATTTAAAGATTTTTCTAAAGATATTGAAAAATTATCAAAACTATCAAAACTAACTTCTATTGATATTGTAGCTTGTAGTATTACTCATATTCCTTCAAATATCAGTCTTCTCAAGTCGGTAGAAGTTCTTTCCTTTCATCATACGAAATTCTCAAACCTGCCCGAAGAATTTTGCGATTTAGAGAACCTACTTTATCTCAATATAAGAGAAGCTCAAGCATTGACAAAATTACCTCAAAATTTCGGTAAACTGAAAAAATTAGAGTACCTTGAGATTGTTCGAACAAGGATAACAAGCCTTCCAGAGTCCATTGGGGAGTGTAAAAATCTACTGCATATCAATCTGATAAGCAACAACTTAAATAAATTACCCTCTAATTTTGGCAATTTAGAAAACCTTAGCTATCTAACGTTGGCGAACAATAAGCTCTCAAATCTGCCTGAAAGTTTTGGACAACTGCGAAGATTAAGAATAGTGGATATTAGTAATAATCAAATCACAGATTTACCTAAAAATCTTTCAAGTATGACTAATCTTATTACTTTTTGGTTAGTTAAAAATAAACTTAATAAATTTCCAAACTCAATAATAGATTTAAAAAAATTAAGTGGACTTTATATAACAAAAAACAACATTAATTTTATACCTTATGATTTAGCAAAAAATACTTCTATAGAACAACTAAAGATTGAAAAAGAAAATCTACCAAAAGATAATATAGATAGCTTAAAGGCGTACAAGCCTGATTTACAAGTCTTTACTCACACAGAGGAACTCCGCAAACGATAAAACCCATGCACCTACACCGCATAGACTGCACAACCCATCACGCCTTTTTGCAGGAAGCCCGCCAAGACCCCGTTACAGGCGATGTCATCAAAAGTGGTGATACGGTCGTTTTTTGCGCTGCCTGCAAGTCGGTTTTCCTGCAAGAAACCTGGGAATATCTTGGTAATACACACTGTCATCAGCAAGAAACCTTGCCCCAAATTCCTACAGAAAAACATCTAAACATTCGAAGTAACGCTTTTGACCTGTACCGATATAGAATGCGGTTCAGGTGTGATATTGATAAAGACATAGACAATTTGAGGGGCTGGAAGACGAAGACGACAATATTTAAAAAAACAACAGAAGATAAAATAAAACAAAAAAAAGAAAATAAAAAATTATTTATAAAAATATCTTTTATGATATTAACAGTTTTAAATTTTGTTCTATTTTTTTTAACATTAACTTTCAATATTTTTCTTATTGAAAAAATAATACTTATTAATATTACATTTTTAACTTTTTTATTATATATTTATTTAACTGTGTTTTTTACTGACAAAAAAAAACCAACAAGAGAGCTCCTGACTGTAATATATCCCCAAGAAGACGAAAGACTAATTTGGCTTAATAACCAAGAAATCTGCCTATTAGAAAAATCTATGTATGCGCACATAAGCATGGAAGGCATAACGCAGGTATTGGTAAGTGGTTATGAAGATGTGAAGGACACAAACATTACACTCGAAATCGCCTATAAAGACGAGCAACAGCAGGCGCAAACTGTCAAAATAAACATCTATCTGACGTTTGAAGATGCTAAAAATGTCATCGATGCTTTGAAAAGTTGGGCAAAAAAAACGCGCGTAATCATTCATGCCAAAAAACTACCTACTTTCGGTCGCATGGGAGAAAAGGTGAGCGAACTTCTTTCTTATATCTATTTTTTATACAATTATAGAGATGCAAAATTTGAATTTGTAGAAGATTAGAGAGTCTTTTTTCGCCGTCTTTGCTCTTGCCCAACTTGTTTTGTGTAGCTGCGCAACACTTGTTATCTAAAAATAATTAGAAAGTGCAGAATTTGCTCTTTTCTCTTGCAAATATATTTTTTTTTGCCGTTATTTGCCTTTATTTTGGTAGTGTTAAAAAAGCGCACAGAAAGATGGAAAAGGCTCTTAGGTATCTCGAAAAGATTGATTTTAAGGAAGAAAATGGGCTTGTCCTTTGCGATAGCTTCGAAGCGGTGCGCTATGATGCCGAGCGATTGCAAGTAGCCACTGTTGCTAAAAAATTAGGTGCTAAAGCAATTTTATTTAGAAGATTTTATGATTTAGATGGGGAATATAAAAACTCGAAACCAAGCGTCTATATTTTTGATGATGAGGAATTATTGAACTTAAATGGCACAAAAGCCACTGAACTTCACGCCAAAATTTGGAGTGCAGGCGAAGTTGAGGTATATATGATTGTGGGCAAAACTGAACTCAAAATTATCAATGCTCGCCGTCCTGCCGAAATAAAAGATAATGCTTTAAGTCTTGATGGCTTAAAACTTTGGGCTGATGCCTTAGAAAATTTCAACGACCAACGTTTTTCTGCCCACATTTTTGGGAAAGGAATGTTTTGGGAGCAGGAGGATTTTGGAAGTGAAAAAGCCAAATTATTTTATAAAAATCGTTTAAAAGAAGAAAATACGCCTTTTCATCAGTTGTTAGACTATTTATTAGAAACTCGTAAAACGATTAAAATTGTAAATCAAAAAACTACCGATAGACTGATTATTATTTGCGTGCTTATCAAATTTTTGGAAGGCATACAAGACGACGACGGAAAACATACTTTAAAAGCTATTTATAGAGATTTAGACGTTAATAACTTAGAAGAAGCCTTAGAAAAGGACTTAGATAGCTTCTTTTCCATTTTATATAATTTGGCAAAAGAATTTAATGGACAAATATTTACTATTTTGGATGATGAAAAAACAGAAATCCTAAATAGCAATACTATCGGTTTATTAGCTCAATTTTTACGTGCAAAACTTGATATTAAAACGAAACAATTTTTTATTTGGGAACAGTATAATTTTAATCATTTACCTGTTGAGCTGATTAGTTCGATTTACGAAAATTTCTTGCCCAAACAAAAAGGCGTAGTTTATACGCCTCCTTTCTTAGTCAATTTTTTGATTGACGAAATAATGCCATTAGATAAACCTGCTTTATCCCCAAATAATGAGTTTAAAATTCTTGACCCAAGTTGCGGTTCAGGTGCTTTTTTGGTAGCGGCTTACAAAAGATTATTGGATTGGTGGACTATACAACATTCCACAAAAGAAAAATTACAGTTTCCTGACAAAGAAGTCTGCCAAACTTTATTGGAAAAAAATATTTTTGGGGTGGATATTGAACCAACGGCTACCTTGATTACTATTTTTAGTTTGACAACTACGCTTTTGAACAAACTTACGCCCAAAGAAATTTGGAATGGTTTGAAGTTCAATGATTTGCGAGAAAATATCCAAACCCAAAACTTTTTTGAGTGGGCAAGTACCGTAAGCAAAGATTTTGATTTGGTAGTGGGGAATCCTCCATTTAATAAGGAAAATCAGACAGCTAATGCAAATATTAAACTCACTGAGCAGCAAGTAACAAAACTAAATTTAAAACATTACAATAAGGAAGGTAACAAATTTGCTCTTTTGTTTTTTGAGGGCGCAATGGCTTTGGGTAAAAAAACTTGTTTGATTATACCTTCAAATGTACTGTTATATAACAAAAATGCACAAGAATATCGCAAAGATATTTTTACAGATTTTACAGTTCATAAAATTTTTGATTTTACACATTTACGAAGAATATTATTCGGAAACGCAGAAGTTCCTGTTTGTGCCATTATTTCAGAAAACAAAAAATCTGAACAAAAGCCCATTGAACACACGATTATTCACAGAATTGAAACTACCGAAAAGAAAATTGCTTTTCAGATAGACCATTACGACCGTCATTTTGTGCGTTGGGATTGGGCAACAGACGAAACCAAACAATTTATTTGGAAAACCAATTTATTGGGCGGAGGAAGTTTGTTTCATTTGATTTATCGGTTGAGTTTGTTGGAAAATTTGGATAGTTTCATCAAACAAAGAAGCACAACTGACAATGAATGGATTTTTAATATTGGGTATATTGTAGGTAAAAGTAAAAAAAAGTATGATGCCCCTCATATCTATATGAAAGAATCTATTATTACTGAAACTTTCTTAGAAGATGGTACTTTTAAAACAAGAATTGAAACAGAAGATAAATGCTCTGAGCCTCGAAAGCCTCTGTTATTTGAACCACCTTTGTTAATTATTAAATGTTTGATTGGGAAAAAAAATATTCCTATTGCATTTTTAGATAGTGCTATAAGATTTAAAGATAGAATAGTAGGACTTCATGCACCTAAAATATATCGTGAAGACTTACAAAAAATATACTTTAACCTTAAATATAATTTTAAATCTCTGTATCATTTAATCTTATTAGCTATAAGTGCAGAAACTTTAATTAACAAAGAAAACACTTTTAGTAAAGAAGACTTATTAATACTTCCTTTCCCCGAAAATGAAGAATATTTACAACTTTCCGAAACCGAAAAAATCATTCAAAATGATGTTTTGGAATATTATAGGCATTTAGGCAAATCTGTAAATGGTGATGCAAAAAAACTTTATACAAAAGTAACCCAAGCCCAACTCGAAGAATTTGGGGAGATTTTTTGCAATACCATGAATGAGGAACACGACCACGCCGAAGAAAATAGGGCTTGGCAAATAGGTAATGTTTATGAAACTGATAGTTTTGTTGCCTATCAGTTTATTTTTGGTGAAATTCAAAATAATAGTATATTTGAAGTTAGAAAAACGGATTTGCAGCATTTGCAAAACCTTGTTTTTAATACAGAAGAAAATTCCAGTGCTATCTTTGTTCGTGTGCTGCGATATTATGGCAGTAATGAAGAATATGATTTTGTATGGTTAATCAAACCCAATACAATGCGCTACTGGTTCAATTCTATTGCATTGAGAGATGCAGATGATACTTTTACTGACTATTTCGAAATTGGTTACTAAACAATAAGCGAGTTATGAATAAACCTAATCCACAACACAAATATGATAGAAAAACAACTATCAAGAGGTTGATAGAATTTATAGAAAAAGAACTACATAATTTTCCTAACTCACAGGAGTTTATCGATATTTTAAAACTTAAAAAAAATGAAAATCAACACACACAGGCTTTCTCTGTTTTTATGCAGGCGAAGTGCAGGTCTAAATACAGTTTCCAAAGAGAAGTTGCTCAAAAAGGAAGTTATACTGTTGATATAGGCGTATACAAAGGGAGTCTTTTGATTTTTGTAATTGAAGCCAAAATCTTACCTACTCCAAAAGGCGATAGGAAAGAATATGAATATGTCTATGGAAAAGGAGGCGCAATACAAAGGTTTAAAGATAATAAGCATGGTTTAGATGACAAAAACAACCTTTTGGAACAAAACGCCATAATTGCCTACATCAAAAAAGAAACATTTGAACATTGGTTTGATAAAATAAATGAATGGATTTTAGAGGCAGGTTGGTGTGTGGAAGAGTGCCTTACCCCAAAATACCTTAACCAAAACGATAAACACCTTTCCCGTCACACCCGCATAGACAATACCGCACTCAAATTGCATCACTTTTGGGTAAAAGTTACTTAAAAATAAACCAAAACCATGCTCTTCCAAACCACCATTTTGCAGAAATATTTGCAGGCGCAAGAAAAAGATGCCGCCCAAAAGGAGCGCGTCCAGACCGCTTGGCGCAATTTTAAAGCCCATTTCCACAACCCCAAAGTGCAGGAAAATATCCGAAATAGTAAGGAAGAACAGTATCAAGGTGAATTTTTAATAGACCTTTTCGTGAAAGTTTTGGGATATACCAAGAACCCAAACCCCGATTTTAACCTCACTACCGAACTCAAAAATGTAAAAGATAGCAAAAAAGCAGACGGCGCAATCCTACTCAAAGACGCACAAGACCCCAAAAAAGACCCCTACGTGGCGGCGGTCATAGAGCTAAAAGGCACTCAAACGACCGATTTGGGCAAAATTGAAACGCAGGCTTTTGGATACAAAAACAACCAACCCAAATGCACCTACGTCCTGACTTCGAATTTTGAAAAGATAAGATTGTATGTAGAAAATGCCATTGAGCATATAGAATTTAACCTTTTCAAGCTCTCCGAAAAAGAGTTTCAGGTGCTATACCTGCTTTTGGCTTATCCAAATTTGAAAGACCACCTGCCCAAACGAATTAAAGAAGAGTCCCAAAATCAGGAAGATGTCATTACAAAAAAATTATATCAAGATTATTCTACTTTTAAAGAACAACTTTTTGAGAACCTTGTCGCTAAAAATCCTAACTATGAGCCGCTGCTACTTTTCAAAAAGTCGCAAAAACTTTTAGATAGGTTTTTATTTATCTTTTTTGCCGAAGATAGACAACTTTTACAACCACATTCCATTTCCGAAATTCTGGCGCAATGGAAGCGCATGAAAAATTGGAACTACTACCTGCCTTTATATACGCACTATCGCCACTATTTTCAGTTTCTAAACGAAGGACTGCAAAACGACGAACTGCACATTTTCCCCTACAATGGCGGACTTTTCAAGCCCGACGAGGTATTGGATAATGTCCAAATTGATGATGAAATTTTGTACCATCATACCTTGCTTTTATCTGAATATGATTTTGCAAGTGAAGTAGATGTCAATATTTTGGGGCATATCTTTGAAAATTCCCTGCACGAATGGGAGGAAGTAAAGGCGCGTTTTGCAGGGGAGAATACCGAAAAAAAGCAAACCAAGCGCAAAAAAGACGGCATCTTTTATACCCCCAAATTTATTACGCAGTACATCATAGCCGAAACAGTAGGCAAACTTTGTAACGAAAAGAAAAACGATTTAGGGCTAAAAGAAGAAGATTTTGTAGCCGACAAAAAACGACATCAGAAAGAAAAATTAGCACTTTTAGAACTATTAAAAAAGTATAGAAGTTGGCTTTTAGAAATTACCATCATAGACCCTGCCTGCGGTAGTGGGGCTTTTCTAAATGAAGCACTTAATTTTTTGATTGAAGAACATTATTATATAGACGAACTACAAGCCAAACTTTTGGGCGACGCGCTGGTGCTTTCTGATGTAGAACGCAGCATTTTGGAGCGAAACCTCTTTGGCGTTGATATCAATGAAGAAAGTGTAGAAATTGCCAAACTTTCACTTTGGCTAAGAACGGCAAGACCGAATAGAAAACTAAATGATTTAAACCAAAACATAAAATGTGGAAATTCGCTGCTCGGTTTTGAGTGGGAAAAGGAATTTGCGCAGGTCTTTGCAAAGGGCGGTTTTGATGTCGTTATTGGAAATCCGCCGTATGTGCAGCTACAATCGCAGCGCGAACTTTCGCTAAGTTTGGAAAAGGCGGGCTATCAGACCTATGAAAAAACAGGCGATTTGTACTGTCTTTTCTATGAAAAAGGCAATCTTATTTTAAAAAATGGCGGACTTTTGGGCTATATCACCTCTAATAAATGGCTTCGGGCAGGCTATGGAAAATCCTTGCGCGAATATGTGCGTAGGCAGACGCAGCCCCTGCTGCTCGTAGATTTGGGGGCAGGAATTTTTGAAAGTGCGACCGTAGATTCTAATATTCTGATTTTTGAAAAAACAAATTGCATATTAGAAGAAGATAAAAATCCCAAACCTTTTACTGCCTTAGACCTAACAAAGGAAAAAGATTTTTCCGATTTTACAATTTATCAAAATCAAAAAATAAACTTCCTACCACAACCAAACGACATCTGGACGCTGGCAAACCCCAAAACGCTGGAAAGAAAGCGAAAAATTGAAGCCGCTGGAAAGCCGCTCAAAGATTGGGACGTACAAATCAATTATGGCATCAAGACAGGCTACAATGAGGCTTTTATCATCGACAAGGCAAAGCGCGACGAGCTTATCCGACAAGACCCCAAGTCGGCAGAGCTACTCAAACCCATTTTGAGAGGCAGAGATGTGCAGCGGTATGTACCCGAATTTGCAGATTTGTATTTGATCGCTACTTTTCCCGCCCTCAATTTGGACATAGAACAATATCCTGCTATCAAAAATTATTTAGAAAGTTTTGGTGAAAAATTGCACCAAACAGGCGAATCTTACAAAGACGAAAACGGAATTTTACAAAAAACACGTAAGAAAACTTCTAATAAATGGTTTGAAACACAAGACCAAATTGGATATTACCAAGATTTTGAAAAACCAAAGATTATTTACCCAAACATGACGCTCTACCTGCCTTTTGTGTATGATACGAAAGGTTATTACATCAATGACAAGGGCTTTATCTTAACATCAAACAATGACGTTAGTTTAAAATATTTTTTAGTTTATTTTAATTCAAATTTTGCGAAGGAATGGATACGTGAAAACTGCCCCGAATTGCAGGGCGGCACAAGAGAATTGCGCAAAGTTGTTTTTGAAAATATCCCGATTCCCGAACCTTCCGCTTCGGACTTGCCGCTTTTCGAGTCTTTGTGTGATGGCATGTTGTCGGATTATGGTTTATTGTCGCAACTACAAAATGGCTTTTTGGGCAACCTGCGTCGAGAATTTGGCTTAGAAAGCCTTTCGCGTGCCTTGTCGGATTGGGCTTCCCTTTCCTACAAAGACTTTTTGGCAGCCCTTGCCAAACAAAAAGTATCGCTTTCGCTTTCGCAAAAAGCCGAATGGGAAAGCTATTTTGAGCAGTCTATTGCCCAAGTTGCCGACCTCAAACAAAAAATAAACCAAAGAGATGCCGAAATAGAAGCGCGTGTGCGCGATTTATACGGACTTTGAACCGTCGGCGAGGTTTTTTGAAAGCCACGTTTTAAAACGCTATTGCTGTTTTTTAGGTAAAACTACGTTTCAAATAAGACTACCTCGCACTGGACTCAATTTGTCATCAACAAAACAACGGTCGTATTCAAGCCCAAACACTCTACCAATTTTTTCTGAATGATTTTTGGCTATTGTTAAAATATCGTTTTCAGTGAGTGTTTTTGGATTAAATCTAAAATTTAGCTTAAAATTATTATGTTGTTTATTATAAAGAGAATCTAACTCTCTTGTTCGAAAATTATCATAATTATAATGAAATCCATAAGGTTTTAAATTTAACATATTTACAAAACTAATTTGAAGCAGTACGTCATCATAATATTTTATCAACTCGTAGAACTTTTTTGAAAATCCTAATAAAAGCATCTCATACGTAATAATATCTGTCAAATGAATTGCAACTTCATCATTATTTGTTTGTTTATTTTTATATGGATAAATTATTGAATTTGATAATCCTGCTTCAACAAAACCATTATTCAAAATTTCAAAATAAGAATTTATTTCACGTTCGTAAACTAATATATTTTTTAATAAAATCCCATCAAGTTTTAAATCATAAAAATAAGAAGATTGGTATAATGACTTTGAAGGGTCTGGATAGTAACCAGTTGCATTTCGCTTAAGCCAATCCCTAAGTTCAGAAACAGATAAGTTAATTTTTTCTTCCTTAGGAAATTTTGGAATTAAAGAAAAAAGTACGAGAGGTTTTGGAAAATTTGTTTCGTTAACTACTGTGGAAAATAAACTTTTAGAATTTCTATTTAACCCAAAACTTGCATCATCTTCATCTTCAAGATTTCTTTTTTTGAGGAAAGCATTAAACTCGTCCGTTCTATTTTTTGAAAATTCAAACATATCTCTGATTTGGTTATGGTTTGCAGGTTTTGAGCTATCATTCAATCTAATGAAATAATTATTATGTTCGGTTGTAATATGTGGCTTTTTTGTACTTTCAGGAATATAAATAACGACAATAATTTTATCGCTATTAGGTATTTCAATAGTTTTGGGGTCAAAATAAAAAATTGGCGGTTCTATATTTGTACTAATAATTTGATTTATCCACTCATCAATGTCTTTATTATTAACTTTTTTATCAACTCCTATTATATTGTAATTTTTATCAACCCCAATAACTAAAAAGCCACCTCCCGAATTTGCAAAGGCGGTAAAATCCTTTGAAAGTTCTTTTTTTGCTTTGTCAGGATTACCAAACTCGCCCTTAAAATCTAAGTGATAGCCTTCTCGTTCTTTTCGAACAGAAACTAAATCTTCAATGTCATCGTATGTCAGTTGTGAAACATGTTTAGAAAACATAATAGTTATTTTATTTTTTACAAAAGTTATACAATTAAAAGTCTTTCTCTTACTTGAAAAAAAGACTGCAAACAAGCTATTTGCAGGGCAAACCTACCAAATATTTCTTAAACTTCCAAACAAAAATGAGTTATTTGCCTTGTCCCTACATTTGCATTTTCGTAGGGACAACGCACCGCGTTGTCCGAACTATGCGCGAATGAAACAATAAAGTTTTTCAATTCCGCCCTGCGGACAAGGCATGCCTTGTCCCTACATTTGCATTTGTGAAATTCAAACCCTAAGGGTCTTGGAGACCCTTAGGGTTTTCAAAACGACTCTATGTTTATCTGCTATGGTCTGTTTTTCAAATATTTATGGGCAGTAGCGGCTTGGTTTGCTATTTTTTTCGTAACTTTGTGCAAAGCAATAGAAGTGCGCTTCTATGGCTTGGTTTTATCTTTTCATATTTTCATCATACGCATATTATGGTCGAGACAAGACTTCCGTATAAAGTAAAAGACATTACCCTTGCAGAATGGGGCAGACGTGAAATGGAATTAGCAGAGGCAGAGATGCCGGGCTTGATGGCGTTGCGCGAAGAGTATGGCGCAAGCAAGCCTTTGAAAGGAGCGCGCATAGCGGGCTGTTTGCACATGACTATCCAGACCGCCGTATTGATAGAAACCTTAGTAGCCTTAGGTGCGGACGTACAGTGGTCGTCGTGCAATATTTTTTCTACACAAGACCATGCCGCTGCTGCGATTGCTGCCACAGGCGTACCCGTCTTTGCGTGGAAGGGCATGACCGAAGAAGAATATGAGTGGTGCATCGAGCAGACGTTATTTTTTGGCGAAGGGCGTGAGCCGTTGAATATGATTCTCGATGACGGCGGCGACCTTACCAATGTCGTTTTAGATAGATACCCCGAACTTGCTGCACACGTCAAAGGCATTTCGGAAGAAACCACTACGGGCGTACATCGCTTGTATGAGCGTGTCAAGAAAGGCACTTTGCCGATGCCTGCTATCAATGTCAATGACTCGGTTACGAAGTCGAAATTTGATAACAAGTACGGCTGTAAAGAATCTTGTGTAGATGCCATTCGCCGCGCTACCGACATCATGATGGCGGGCAAAGTGGCAGTAGTAGCAGGATACGGCGACGTAGGCAAAGGCTCTGCCGCCTCCTTGCGTGGTGCAGGTGCGCGTGTTATCGTTACCGAAATTGACCCTATCTGTGCCTTACAAGCCGCTATGGACGGTTTTCAGGTCATGCCTATGGCAAAAGCCATTCAGGTAGCCGACATCGTCGTTACGGCAACAGGCAATAAGGACATCATCAAAGGCGAACACTTCTTGGCTATCAAGGACAAAGCCATCGTGTGTAATATCGGACACTTCGACAACGAACTCGACATGGCGTGGCTCAACAAAAACTACGGCAAGCACAAAGTTCAAATCAAACCACAGGTAGATATCTACACCCTCGAAGGCGGCAAGCAAGTTATCGTTCTTGCCGAAGGTCGTTTGGTCAATTTGGGCTGCGGCACAGGACACCCTTCTTTTGTCATGTCTAATTCTTTCACCAACCAAGTCTTGGCACAAATCGAGCTTTGGACAAATGGCGCAAACTACGAAAACAACGTCTATACGCTTCCTATGCACTTAGACGAAAAAGTAGCCGCTTTGCACCTCAAAAAATTAGGCATCGAGTTGGACGTTCTCACCGAAGACCAAGCCGCTTATATCGGCGTTACGCCCGAAGGACCCTTTAAGCCCTCTTATTATCGCTATTAAAAAGCCTTTAAAGACCGCTTAAAAGGCACTTGTCTATTGTCTGTAAAAGTCTTTTTTCTTTCCCAAGTGCAATATTTTAGGTTGTACTTGGGTTTTTTATTTGGAAAAATGAATGTGCCTCTACAAGGCGTTTTGAACACAGCGCGAAGCTGGAACTTCGCGCTACAGTTGTACGGTTCAAATAAAAAAGGGGGCAAGTCTAATTTCATTGCCTGCCAAATTTGAGGCAATTCAAGCGCAAACAAGTTAGAAGCGCGAAGCTGGAGCTTCGCGCTACAGTTTGAGCGGACAAAAAAAACAACCTTCTCTTTAAAAGAAAAGGCTGTTTGGTCGGACATGTAAAAATTGGAAAAGCTCTTATCCTCGCGTACCAAGAAAAGATAAAGCATTCTCCTTTTTAGATGCGATTGTTGGTTACAAAAGAATGATTATATTATCATACTGCCAAATCAATTTTTGAAAACACACAATCTTTTTTTGAGAATGAAAATGCGAGTTGGACAACGTCTTTTAACTTTTCGCCAAGAGCGCAAGCTCAGGCAGGTAGAAATGGCTGAACTTTTAGGGGTTTCCCCTGCTACCTATTCGCGCATCGAGCGCGACGAAAGCAGTTTGGAATTTGAGCAAATCATACGCATTGCGCAAACCTTAGAAGTTTCTGTGCAGGATTTTCTACCAGAATCACTTTTGTTTAGAGGCTTCTTAGATAAAGAAATGCCGCCGCTATCGGAAAAGCAAGAAAAAGAAATTAGCACCGTTTGCCTTTTAGAGCGCAAACTGAAACTTAAAGAGCAGGAAAATCAGTTCTTACAAGAAAAAATCGCCTTTTTAGAAAAGGAGTTAGAACGCCTGCACCTTCTTTTAGAACAAAAAAAAACAATTAGTTGAACTTTAAAAAAACAAGTAGAATCACTTTTAAAAATGCACCACAACTACTATTTTCTTACCGCCCTTGCCCAATCGCTAAATCATTCTTTGGTTGGGTTTGAAATACAAACGGCTTTTTCACAAAATAAAGATGAGCTTTTAATTGGATTTAGTTCGGAGCGCGAAAAGCGCGATTTTTGGCTGCGTTTTTCGCTGCTGCCCGAACTGACAACGCTTAGTTTCCCTACCGATTTTGCACGCGCCAAGCGCAATAGCATCGACCTTTTTCCCGATATGATAGGCTTAGAAGTTGAAAGGGTCTATGTTTTCGAAAATGAACGCGCTTTGGGTATTGATTTAAAAGATAGTGAAAATAATAACAAAACTTTAGTTTGTAAATTTTTTAGTGCCAGTCCCAACTTATTGCTCTTCGAAGGCGAAACCGTAATAGACCTTTTTATCAAAAGCCGCTCCCAAGACTGGGACATCGAAAAAACGGCGTTGCACAAAAAAAGGGAAACCACTTGGGAGGCATTTCAAAAACAAGGCGTAGGCGCAAGTTTTCCTACTTTGGGTAAAGAATTGCTCAAAGAATTGGGCTTGAAAAGCGACGAAACCAGTGCCGAAAGTTGGGAAATTTTACAAGATTTTTTCTTTTATCTAAAACGCCCTACTTTTTATCTCCTCGAAAAGCAAGGACAAATTTCGCTTTCCTTTTTCGAAAAAGAAAACATTTTATACCAAACCCAAGACCCCATAGAGGCAGCAAATCGCTTTTATAGTGAATTTTCTAAAACTTTTTATCTACAAAAAGAAAAACAAAAAGCCTTAAAGAGTTTGGAAAAAAAGCTACGCCAGACCCAAAACTACATCGAGAAAAACTACGAAAAATTAGACCAAATCCAAAGCAAATCGCGTTATGAAGAAATCGGACATATCCTGATGGCAAACCTGCATTTGATACAAGGTTATGAAAAAGAAGTTACGCTTTTTGATTTTTACCAAAACCAAAATATCGTCATTCCACTCAAAGCGCAAATAAGTCCCCAAAAAAATGCAGAAAATTTTTATAGAAAAGCCAAAAATCAGAAAATAGAAATTAAGAAATTAGAAGAAAATATCGCCCAAAAAGAAAAAGAAGCCGTTAAAATTCAGAAGCACCTCAACGCCCTCGATGCCATTACAAGCCTTAAAAATTTGCGCCAATATCTCAAAACGCATCAAATTAAGGTAGAACAAGGGGCTGACAGTCAGGAAGATGCCCTTCCCTTCAAACAATTTGAAAGTGAGGGTTTTCAAATTTGGGTAGGCAAAAATGCCAAAAATAACGATTTACTTACCCAACGTTTTGCCTACAAAGAAGACCTTTGGTTTCATGCGCGTGGCGTAGCAGGCTCGCACGTCATTCTCAAATATAGGGCAGGCAAGCCCTTTCCCAAAAGCGCGATAACGGTGGCGGCGCAAATTGCGGCTTATTATTCGAAGAGCAAGACCGATACCCTTGTCCCTGTTATCGTTACGCCTAAAAAGTTTGTGCGAAAGCCCAAAGGCGCGGAAGTGGGTGCTGTTTTGGTGGAGCGCGAAGAAGTGGTGATGGTAGAGCCGCAGCTACCTGTGCAGGGCGTTTAGAAAAAGATTTCTGTTTTGGGCAGGGCAGTTCTAATTTTTTCTATCTCCTCTTTTGGAATAGCATTGCCCTCTATGTGCAGTTCGCGCAGGTTTTGTAGGCGAAGCAGGACGGCAGGCACTTGGCTTAGTTGGTTGTAAGAAATGTCTAAATTTTCGAGATTTTCCAACTTCTCAAAAGAGAGTGGCAGTTCGGAAAGGTAGTTGTTTTTGATTTGTAACACGCGCAAATTTTTGAGATTGCCAAAATCGCTATTCAATTCTTTGAGGTTGTTATCGCTTAAATTTAGAAACTGCAAATGCGAAAGTTGGCTAAAATTGGCAGAAAGTTCGTTCAAACGATTATTATTCAAATCTAAGACCAACACATTTTCGAGCCTTGCAAGGGCAGAGTCGAGGGTCGTGAGTTCGTTTTCGGCTAAATTTAATTGCACAATAAAAGGAAAGTCTGTAATATTAGCAGGAATTTCGGTTAGCCCATGGGTAGAAAAATCGGCACAGAAGACAATTTTGGGCTGCATCTTCGCCGCTTGCAGGCTAAAACATTCGGCGGCTACGTGTTCCAAAAGCATTTCGGCGGCTTCGGGCTTGCCGCCATTCATCGCCTTGATAAGGTCGTGGCAATGCTCGATGCTCAAATAGCCCAACTCTTTATTGAGGGCGTTTTTGGCAATCGCACGCTGGTAGTACGCCTCTGCATAGGCATTATTGAGGCTGATGGCAGTCGTGAAATGGCGTATCGCCTGCAAATATTCCTTTTTTTCCAAATGCGACAACCCCTGCCAATAAAACGAGGTGGGGTCTTCTTCCACTTGCGCCGCAAGCGGAGAAAGCCCAAAGAATCCTACCCAAAATAGTATCTGTAATGAAAGCAGAGCCAACCTTTTCATATTTTTAGTTATTAAGTACAAAAGAAAACCTTTGATGTTTAAAAGACTCAAAATGTTGTCCAAAAATAAAAACTAAAAACGCGCCTGATGTAAGGAAAGAGGCGAAAATGAGCTTTCGCTGCGCCTTGGGTTTGTCTTTTTGTGGTTGAAGGCTATTTTTCAAAATTGCATTTGAGGAATTTAATGGTCAGCCCCTCGCCCTGCGCTCTGCGTTCATAACGGGTTGTGATACCGTAATGTTCTTCTAAAAGGGGCGATTGGTATAAATCCCACGTATATTCTAAGTTTTTGATGGGATATTTTTTTAATGTTTCCAAAGTAAATTCAAAAAGCAAATCGCTATCTGTTTTCAAACGAAAACCGCCTTCGGGTTTGAGGATTTTTTGGTACATACTCAAAAACCGTTCTGCCGTTAGTCGCCTTCTGATGTCGCGATTGCGCGGACGGGGGTCGGGGTGAATGAGCCAAATTTCGCTTACCTCGTTGGGTAGGAAAAAACGCTCCAAATGGTGAATTTGGGTGCGCAAAAAGGCAACATTCGAAAGCCCCAAGGTTAAAGCATCAGTAGAGCCTTTCCAAAGCCGCTCGCCTTTGATGTCGATGCCGATAAAGTTTTGGTCGGGCTTTTGTGCCGCCAAACCGACGCTATATTCGCCATAGCCACAGGCTAATTCTAAAATCAAGGGATTTGTATTTTGGAAAACCTTTTCACGCCAAGTGCCAATAAGTTCGGTATAACCCTCTTTTTCAGGCTCAAAGACGTTGGAGCGCGTGAGATTTTCTCCAAAACGAATCAATTTTTTTCTTGCCATAGTCAAACTATTTACAAAGCCAAAAGGAGCATTATTTTTTGAGAATCCCATTCCACTTACAAAAAAGTACGCACTTGGGTAGGGACAAAGCCACTTCTATTTTCAGACCTTGTCCCTACTTTGCTTGAAAGGGCGCGTACTTTCTGACCACAAAATAAGCCTTCTGGCGGCATTTATTTTTTAGGAATACACTGCTTCTGTCGCAATTTCTTTTATTTGTTCGGAAAAAGCGATACCAAATTCGGCTAAGGCTGCCAAAGTAGGCGCGTAGATTTCCTTTTGCACAGGCACGCAGACCCCACGCAGCGGAATTTTGCCTTCCAAGACCAACTTAGCCGCAATTCCCAAAGGCAGTCCTACCGTTTGTGCCATTGCCGTATCTTGCTGGTTTTTGCCCAAAACCACTAAATCGGAGGTTAGTTCGTATGCCTTTCCTTCCAAAAGATATTTGATTTGGTGCTGCATCACTATCATATCTTTGTCGGCGGCTTCGAGTTTCCACTTTGTTTCTAAAAGTGCTTGTAAGATTTGAGCAGGTGAAAAAAGATTGCCTTCGGCATGGGGAATCAAGAGGGCTTTGTTTTCGAAAAGTCCCAACCATTCGAGTTTCTGAAAGACGGCATCTTGGGGCGTAATTTGGAGCAAATCGCAAATCTTTTCTTCCAACGTTTTTTGGGTATCATAAGCGAGGAAAGAATTAGTAAAGTCGCGATAGGTAAAATTTTGTGGCACTTCAAGGGTATAACTATCATCAGTCATGCCCAAAGTTACGAGGGCTTGCCAAGCCTTTCCGTATCCGCTTCGTCGGATAGTGCCACGCAACATAGTAGGCACGTTTTCGAGCTGATAAACGCTGCGGTAGGAAAGTGAGTCGCGATTCGGATAGACTTCAAAATTGCCTTCAACGCCTTGTATTTCAATGGGTTGTGAAGATTCGAAGAGGCGATGGTAGGGCGTAAATTTGAGCTGTCGGTTTTGGATATATTTGACCGTTCCCTGTCCTGCCAAAACGACGTTGCGCGGATTCCACGTAAATTTGTAGCCCCAAGGGTTTGTATCGGATTGTGGCGCAACCAACCCTCCTGCCGAGGAGCGGAAGGCGGTAATTTCTGCCCCTTTTTGGCGCAAATGGTCTAAGATAGCCATAGCAGAAAGGTGGTCAATTCCAGGGTCTAAACCCATTTCATTGAGGAGCAGGACGTTTTTTTGAAGTGCCGCTTGGTGCAAAGCCCGCATGCCTTCGGACACGTAAGAAGCCGTAATCAGGTGTTTGCCCAAAGCAACACAGGTCTTGGCAACTTCCAAATGCAGCGCGGCAGGCAGGAGCGAAATCACAAGGTCTGCCTTTTCTACCTCTTGCCTGCATTGGGCAAGGTCTTCTACGCGAAAGGCAAATGCCTGCGCCCGCGCCTGTGTGCCTATTTTTTCCGCCGCCAAAGCAGGGTCTTGGTCGCCAATGCGAATGTGCCAATCCGCCGCTGGCGCGTGCGCTAAAAGATACTGAATCAGTGAATATGAGGAGCGACCTGCGCCCAAAAGCAAAATATGTTTCATAGTGCGACCCTTAAAAGGCGCAAAGTTAGGATTTTTTTGGGAAAGGTCTGACCCTGCTACCTGAAATTTAAAACACAAAAAATAACAAGCCCCAAAAGCACCAAAAGCCATTTTTTAGCCCTATCTTTGTTCGAAATGTAGCAAGGGGCTTTCTCCGAAGCCGTTTAGAAGTGAAACCGCTCTCTTTTCACCACAAACCCCCACCGCCTTGAACTTTGTCCTGACCCAAGACTTTCTCGACCAATTTATCCAAGCCATCGAAAAAAAAGAGGAGGCTTGGATTGTGCAGGCTACACAAGACCTTTTCCCTGCCGACATCTCCTCCATCTTAGACGAATTAGATACCGAAGCCTGCAAGTATGTCATCAATTTGCTCGATAAAGATGTCAGCGCGGACATCATCAGCGATTTAGACCCCGACATACGCACCAACTTTCTAAAAGAATTTGAACCCCAACAAATTGCCGCCCTCCTACACCACACCGATTCAGACGATGCCGCCGACATTTTAAGCGAACTACCCCTCAAAACGCGCGAGGAGATTATCGCCTTTGTAGATGAAGAAGATAGAAAAAATATCTTAGACCTGCTTCACTATGAGGAAGATAGCGCAGGCGGCTTAATGGCAAAAGAACTTATCAAGGCAAATATCAATTGGAATGTAGTGCAGTGCATCGAGGAAATTCGCCGTCAGGCAGAGAACGTCGAGAAAATCCACTCCGTTTATGTAGTAGATGACCAAAACCGCCTCTTGGGGCGCGTTTCGCTCAAAAGGCTCATTTTGAGCCGTGCCGAAACGAAGGTCGCTGATATTTACGAACCCGATGTAGTGGCGGTCAATTCTTATGACAGTGCCGAAAATATCGTCGAGCTGATGAAAAAATACGACTTAGAAGCCGTCCCCGTCGTGAATGTGCAGGGCGAACTGCTGGGGCGTATCACGATTGATGACGTAGTAGATGTGATGAGCGAACAGGCAGAATTGGAACGGCAAGCCATGTCGGGGATTTCGGAAAATGTAGAAGAAGACGATAGCGTTTGGAAGCTCACAAGGGCGCGTCTGCCTTGGCTCATTATCGGCATGACAGGCGGACTGCTGGGAGCGCGTTTTATGGGGCTTTTCGAGCAAGACCTCATTCTGATACCTGCCTTAGCCTTTTTTATTCCCCTGATTACTGCCACAGGAGGCAATGTGGGAATCCAATCCGCTACGCTGGTAGTGCAGACTTTAGCCGAAAAATCTGCCCTGCAAGAGAGTTTGGCAAGCCGTCTTTTGAAGTCGCTTTTAGTAGCACTTTTTAGTGGGATTGTCATTGCAGGAGTCGTGTTCGGATTTAATATGCTTTATACCCAAAATATAAAATTAGCCGCCGTTGTTTCTATTGCCCTTTTTGCCGTCGTGATGATAGCCTCGCTTTCAGGTACGCTAACGCCAATTATTCTTTCCAAAATGGGCATCAATCCTGCCGTCGCTTCGGGTCCTTTTATTACGACTGCCAACGATTTGATAGGGTTAGCCGTTTATTTTTCCGTAGCAAGGCTGCTCTATGGAGTGTGATAGATTTGTATTTTCTAACTTTTTGTCATATTTTGGCATTGTTACAACGGTCAGAAGGTCAAAAAACGGAGTTTTGTGCTTCGCATAAGCCTCCTGAACCCCCACCCTGCCCTACCCCCATAGGCAGTAATGTTAAATTCTAAAAATTAGATTCAAATGTAGGGACAAGGCATTGCCTTGTCCGCAGTGAGATTGAAATAAAAAAGGACTTTCAGACCCAAAAATAGGGGTCAGTCCAAATTTTATTTCGTGTCAAATTTGATAAAACAAGGCTTTTTACAGAACTTAACATTACTGCCCCCATAGGGGAGGGTTCGAAAACCAAATCATTTTTTTGCATAAATGCAAAAAAATGATATCGAAAATAAAAGCCCCGCCCTATGGGGGCGAGGTTTGGGGTAGGGTGCATTTAAGACTTTTATCGTTGCAACAACGCCCATATTTTCCCATCTTTTCCCCTTTTCAATATGAAACTCAAAGATGCCGCACTTTTTTTAGCCTTAGCCTCTGTCGTTTGGCTTTTTACCGATATTATCCGCCTCTTACAAATGGCATGGAGCTATTTTAACCACCAATACCTCTTCACAATAGACGCTTTTGTGGCACTATTTAGTTCGATTTTGCACCTAATTGTGCCGATTGCCCTCTTTTTGGTAGCGGCAGCTTTGCGCAATAGCCGTTTGGCAAAGGACGAATGAGCGCGGCAAACGGTAAGCAAGACCCGCTAAACACGTCGAAGTTGCCCTTATTTTGTGGAAAAAATTTGCCCCATAAGGCTTTTTGGCTTATCTTTCGGTGAAAAAACCCCCATCTTTGCATTTCTAACACTTGTTTGCAACCAAATGCAAAATTTAACCTTAAAAGTAGGCAAAAAGCAGGTTTGCTATGGTAAAAAGAGCTAAAATTTCTTAACTTGCCAAAACAAACCCAAACGCCGTTTTTCCCTCAAAAATCCTTTCCATCTCTAACACCTCCATAAAATTATGGCTATCCAAGAAAAATTAGGACTCGTGATGTTGATAGACGACAACGACACCGACAATTTCATCAGCAAGCGCATTATCGAGCTTACAGGATTTGCCCAGCGCATCGAAATTCGCAATTCAGGAAAGAGTGCCTTAGAATATCTGACCGAAAACGAACACAACCTCGACAACCTTCCCGATTTAGTCTTCTTGGACATCAATATGCCGATTGTAGATGGTTTTATCTTTTTATATGAATTTGATAAGATGTCCGAACAAATTCGTCAGAAGTGTAAAATTGTAGTCCTTTCCAGCTCCGACAACAAACGCGACATCGATAGAATGCTCGAAAATCAGAACGTCATCAAGTTTCTCACCAAACCTTTGAGCAGCGAAGCCCTGCAAGTGCTACGCGAGGTGCTATAGATGTTTTGGGTGCAAGGAAGGCGCGAAGCCCCTGCGCCATTCCGCTATCCCAAGTCTATCCGAAAAGTGCCTCTGCTCGTTGCGTCAGAAATTTTGGCATCAAAACTTTTCGGGTACTTCTATTTTTTAGGCTTCAAATGATATTTTTTGCGCTTTTTACATTTTTTCAGACTGACGCGCCTTTTCTATGCTCTGCGTAAGGGCGATAAAATCTTCTACGCTAAGTTGTTCGGCGCGTTTGTCCAGATATTGCTGTGGGTCGGAAAAAAGAGGTGGCAAAAGGGATTTGAGCGCGTTGCGTAAGGTCTTGCGGCGTTGATTGAAACCTGCCTTTACTACCTGAAAAAACAACTTTTGGGCGCACCCCAATTCCTTCCTACCATTTCTAACCAAACGAATAACGGCAGATTCTACCTTCGGCGGCGGATTAAAGACCTTTGCCCCAACGCTAAAACTGTATTCTATTTTGTAAAAAGTTTGAAGCAAGACGCTCAAAATGCCATAAGTCTTATTGCCCTCTTTCGCTGCCAAGCGTTGCGCCACTTCTTTTTGTATCATACACACCACTTGCTGCACCTGCTCCTGATGCGCCAAGACTTTGAAGAAAATCTGCGAGGAGATATTGTAAGGGAAATTGCCGATAATAAAAAGTGGCTGATTTTCAAAGCGTTGTCCTAAGTCGAGTGCCAAAAAGTCGCCTGAAATTAGGTGCGCAGGGCGGTCGTTGTTTTTCCAATAGGCTTCAAAATGCTGTGCTAAAAAGGCAATCGATTCGGCATCAATATCAACGACAAACATCTCCAAGTCTGTTCTTTCGAGCAAATACTTAGTCAGAACCCCCGTACCTGCCCCAATTTCGAGCGTGCGCATAGGCTTTTCGCCCTGCTGCAAAGGAAGAAGATTGACAATTTTTTTAGCGATATTTTCGTCGGTGAGAAAATGCTGCCCCAACTGTTTTTTGGGCTTGACAGGACTTGGCATAAGAAGGAAATTTGGAAGTAAGGCACGAAAGCAAGTAGTGGCAGAAAAGATAAAAGCATAAAAAAAACGCCCTAAAAAATTAGAGCGTTTTCCAAGTTATCATGAGTTTTTTGTACTCCATAGGGGAATCGAACCCCTGCTACCAGAATGAAAATCTGGCGTCCTAACCGCTAGACGAATGGAGCATCTTTTGCTCTGCTGCCTTTCCGACTACGAAAAAGCATTTTGAGGCATTGCACCTCTTTTTTCGTACTCCATAGGGGAATCGAACCCCTGCTACCAGAATGAAAATCTGGCGTCCTAACCGCTAGACGAATGGAGCGTTGTGTTTTTTTTCTTTGATTTGGTATCGTTCCCAAATCGTGATGCAAAGGTAGGTCTTTTTTTTGAATCTGCCAAATGTGGCGGCAATTTTTTTTCGACTTTTTTCTACTTTTTTTTGTTGGCTTATTTTTTTTGCTTCAAAGGTTTGAAAATCAGGACTTTCGTTTTTGGGCAAAGGCGCGTTTTTTGTTGGAAACCTATCATTTCCATCATTCTTTACCCAAAACGAAAAGAGAGCGGCATTTGTTCCTAACGGTCAGCCCAAAGTTCTACGCTGTTCCCTGCGGCATCTAAAAGGCAAATTCGGGGCGGCATGGGCAACAAGACCAAGTGATTTTGGGCATCAATTTGTAGGGCATCTTCTTTATCGGCAGCATAGCGCGTTTCTTTTGGCGTTTTTTCTACCTGATACTTACGCGCCAAATAAGAAATGGGGGAAAGCACCTCGCCCTGAAAGTGATGCAATTCGTAAAGACCCTCGATGATTTCTTCTAATTCGTCGCCGAAATGTTCTACAAAGGCATCTTCAATTTCGTGAAGTTTGTTTTCTACTTCGTCGTAGAGGGGGTCGTTGTAGTCTAAATCTGCCAGCTTATTTTTTTGCTCAATGATAGCGATAAGGGCAGTGTCTAAAAGGTTTCGTTTTTTCATGTTGTTTGTTTAGGTGCGTCTGTTAAGAAGAAATGGAGAGGAGAGATAACACAAAAATAAGTTTTTCAGACCAAAAAAACAAATAGCCTTTAAAGACTTACAATCGCTTGCGCCAATTTTTCCCAAGAGTAGTTGGTTTTGAAGTTGCGTAGGTTTTGTTTCCAATCATTTGGATTCTGCTTTTCGAAAAAATGCGTTATCTTTTCTGCCAATCGCAGGGGCGTAAAAGGTGCTTCCAAGACTTCGCCCGTTTGGTATGGCTCTACCATTTCGCGCAAGCCGCCCACGTCATGCACCAAAACGGGGACTTCAAAATGATAGGCAATCGCCGTTACGCCGCTTTGGGTCGCGCTTCGATAGGGCAGAATATTGACATCGGCGGCAGAAAAAAAGAGGCTCACTTCTTCATCGGGAATGTAGCGAATATGCGCCTTAATGCGCTCGGCGGCAGGGTGTGTTTCGATGCTTTTTTGCAAGGCTTGGCGTTCGCTTTCAGCAAGATACGATTCGCCCCCAATGAGCAAAACATAGTCCTGACTTAGATGTGCGAAGGCATCGAGAAGCAAATCAAGTCCTTTATATTTTCGTATAAAACCAAAAAAAAGCAAGACTTTTTTATCTTTTTCTATTCCCCAATGGGCTAAGGCTTCTTGGCGCGTTAGTTTTTGTCCGAAATGGTCGTATAAGGGGTGTGGAAAAAGGAGGTACTGCGCTTGGGGTTTGAAATGCAGCAAATCGTCGAGTACGGCTTGGCTCATGACAACGTAAGCGTCGGTATTTTTCAGAAAATAAGCAATCAGACTTTTATCAAAAAAGCGACTTTCGTGCGGAATGAGGTTGTCGAGAATGGCGACACGCTTGGTCTTGGGCAGCATATTGGCAGCTACTGTGCCTAAACTGGGCGCGAAAAAGGGCATCCAAAACTTCATCAATAACAAATCGGGTGCAAAGGCGCGGATTTTTTTAGCGGTCGTCCAATAGCTTATTGGATTGATGGTATCCAAAAGGGGCAAAGAATTGATGACTTCGGCTTGTGCGTCTTGGGGCGTTACGTATTGCGAGGAGCCGGGAAAAAGCAATTCGGGATACTGCCTTTTAAAGGTATAGGCTTCTACTTGTTCAGTTTTGGCAAGGGCTTGCAAAAGGGAAGCATTAAATTGGGCAATGCCGCCGCGAAAGGGGTAGAAAGTGGAAAGATAGGCGATATTCATGGCGATATTCATGGGGGAATTTGGTTTTCAAAAGCACATAAAAAACGGTCTTGCTTAGGTATTTTTTTTAGAAGATGGATAAAACCTATGTTCTGCGTCAAGGAAAACTACATAAAAGACATGTCCGATAAGATGACCTACTACGCGCCTTTTTTGTCCCCCCAAATTCATAATAACAGCCCAGACAAGTTCTCTATCAGGAAAAGGATTGCTAAATTCGGAATGAAGGGGAAAGCCGCCATATACCTTTAAAAATTTCTGTTGCTCTGCCTCAATTCTATTCACCCCACAGATATAACCAAACTTTTCCAACATATAAGCCAATAAGCTCTCCTGCTGCCATTGTTCATAAGATTGTCCAGGGGGAATTTGAGCATTATACTGAAAATCTTTAAAACTAAACAGCATAAGCGGCTTTTCTTCTGCTACCTTACGTTCGGTTCTGTTATTGGCTTTTCGTTCGAGGGACGCACCCAACGCCTCAAAGTTCTTATTTTTCTTGCTCTTGTGGGTCATCGAAAAAGTCAGTTTTAAATTTTTGGATATTGCCTAAGAAAGGAATTGCCCCGTATTTGCCCAATAAATAGTCTTTTTCAAAAGAAGCATCATTGCGAACAGTCGCCTGATTGACTTTGTACTCTACGAGCGAATATAAATCAGTTGCGCCCAACTTATTTTTTTCTGCAAACCAAATTTGGTCGCGCCTAAAAATATCTTTTCTTAGGAGATTTGTGTCGTGAGAGGCAAAAATAAGTTGCGCTTTTTTGTTTATTTTTAAATGAAAAAATTTGACCAACTCTTTTGTTAATAGGGTATGCAAACGTGAGTCTAACTCATCTACTACCAAAACTTTTCCTTTCTGAATGGTATCGAAGATGGGTCCTAATAAGCTAAAAATCTTTTGAGTCCCTTTCGATTCCAAGTTGAAATCGAGCGTTTCGTAGCGCAAAAAGTTCTCTGCCTTGTCAAACTTCTTATGTTGGGTATAAATAGCCACCTTCTTTGCTTCTGACTTGCCTTCTTGGGCAACTCTTAGGGTTTCTTGCAATTTTTTGAGCTGCGTTAGGATTGTATCCATCTCTTGTGGCAAAACCTTTGGGAGTGCTGCCAAAGTGGTATCCAAAAGAGCCTCTTCTTCCAAAATCGCAAGTTCCTCAAAACCGATTTGAATAGATTTAAAAAATTCAATGACTATTTTTCTAAAATCTTCGTCTTCTTGAAATTTGGAAACGGTGTAGGAAATTGTTGTATTTTCTAAACCTGATATGACATTAAAATTTTCTTGAAACCATCTCAATATTTTTGTTGCAATATTGCCATTGAGTTGTGCCACTGTTGATAGAAAAAGTGCGTTGGGGCGCGTTTTGTCTTCGAGTCCTTTGCCTTCTTTAAAATGTTTTGTGGGCTGTATCTGCTGAAATTGGCGGGAAAATAATTTAAGTTCCTTAGTAGAAGATTCCTTTCCCAAAGCAAAGAGCCATTCCGCATGAATGTTTTGGTTATCTGTTTCAAAGCCAAAACGGTAGCGCGTGTCTTCTATATAAAAAATCATCTCGAAAAAAGAAGGTAGCCCCTCTGTTTCCGAAGAAAGTAGGAAAGGCAGCACCTTGATTTGGTCGCCTGCCTGTCTTTGATTAGAAGAGGTGAGGATAAATTTTCTAAAAAAGTGCATGGCTGAAAGTAGGTTGCTTTTTCCACTCCCGTTTGCGCCATAAAGCACGCTGCTTTTAAGTAACTTTATTTTCTCGCTTGGGTCATAAAAAACATTAGAAAGGAAGGGACTGGTTTCATGCTCCTTTATGGGCATATACCCCACCATGCTAAAAACCGCCACCTCTTTAAAGGATAGATAATTGCCTACTTTGAACTGTACTACCATTGTTTTGAAGTTTATCTCAAAAATACAAAGGTAAGACGAAAAAGACAAATATTGTGAATATTTCTCAAAAAAATGGACTTTCGCTTTCTTTTTATGCCTCTATTATTTGATGCCCACACTACTAAAAGTGGCGAGGCAGGGCAGCAAAACTACCTGAAAACAGAAATAGGCTTTTGGAAAAGAGAAGGGAAAAGGCGAAAAAATGTCATAGATTTGTTTTTGCACAAAGAAAAAATTTGTGCCAATAGCCACTCAAAGCCCCTAAGAAGCCGCTTTTTACTACCCCTACCCACTTGCTACGGCAAAGAATTAGAAGCAAATAGCAACTTTTTTTGAAAAACTGCCAATCTTTTTGTTTTTTTGTGCAAAATAGGTCGTGATGTCCCATGTCTAAAAAACGTTTTTCCTTAGAGGAGTGGCAGGCTACGCAAAAAACGCACCCTGCTGATATGCCCGCACTTGCCCCACTTTTGCTGCCCAATCTGCAAATCCCTATCCTGCACATCGAGGAAAAAAATTCCTATGAGCAGGCGGTCGAGAAAATCGGAAATGCGCAGAGTTTGGCGATTGATTTAGAATTTGATGATAGCAATAAATTTTACGGACGGCACCTTTCGCTGGTGCAAGTCTTTGATGGCGAACAGATTTTTATCTTCGATGTCGTCAGGCAGCCACAAATAGAAAAACTATTGGCGATTCTAACCGACGAAAACCTCAACAAGGTCTTTCATGGCTGCACCTCCGACTTGCTCATCTTAGATGAACTCTACCACTGTCGAGTCAAGAACATAGACGATACGGCGATGATGCACCGTTTCCTTTTTGTCATCAACAACGACATTAGTTTGCAAAATCTTTTACAAGAAAAACTAAATATCACCTTAGACAAACAAGAACAGGTATCCGATTGGATTAGCCGCCCACTTTCGGAATCGCAAATTATATACGCCGCCACCGACGTAGCCTACCTTTTCGAACTCAAAACGCTGCTTTTGGCAGAGCTGGAGGCACATCAGACCCTCGATTGGTATCAATCCGAACGCAAAGCCTTAGAAAACCTACATTACGAGGAAGACCCTCACCACGCTTATCATTTTGCCATTAAAAACGGCTTAGAACTGCGGCAGGTCTTATTTTTTGTAGCTTTTTGGCACTTGCGCAATCAGGTGGCACAATTTCTCAACATTCCGCCCTATAAAGTTACGCACAACAACAACCTTTTGTACTTGGTTCAGAATCCGCCCCTTTCCCTCGAAGGGTGGAAAAAAAGCAAAGGCTTGCACCCCGAACTCAAAACAGCGGAAAACTTGCAACGCCTACACGAGTGTTTTGTCAAGTCGCAAAAACCTGAACAAAGTCCCTACTATCCAACTTGGCTCGAAGTGCAGGCAAGTCAGAAAAAGGTGGTAGAAACCAAGCGTAAATTTCACAAACAGATGCAAGCGCGTGAAAAAATCTTCGACACCCTGCGCAATTATGCCAAAGACTATCGCGGCAAAAACTTGCAGAGCCTACTTTTTTCGAATCGCAACAAGACCAATATTGTCTATCACGGCTATGAAAGCCAATACAGTAGTTGGAAAATAGAAGTCATTGAAGATTTGGCTGCCCAGCACCAAATTTCGATAGCCGAATTAAAAAAGGGGCTGCACGACCTTGAAGACTTAGCGTAAGCAAATCAATTAGACCATTTAGAAAAAAGTGATAACTATTTTCACCCTCCAAAAAAATGCCGCTGCGCTATAAAAATGTGCAACGGCATTTTGGGAAAGATTCCCTACAGGCTTTTTCTAATTCGTAGTGCTTCGGTTTTTTTTTCATAATGGCGAATGAAAGGATAAGCCAAAATGGAAAGCAAGATAATCGCCGTTCCGATAAAAAACTGCTGATTGAGTTCTTCGCCTTCATTAAAAAACAGAATTGCCAAAATAATCCCATAGATAGGCTCTAAGTTAATCGTCAGGTTTGTCATAAAGACGGGAATCCTGCGCAAAAGCTCCACGCTGGCAGAGTAGGCATACAGCGTACAAACGCCAATGAGGATAGCCAAAAATAGCACGTCGGTAGGAAAAGGCAGGTAGCTCACCCAAGTTTGGGACGCAAAAGCAGGCAAATCTTTCAACATCAAATCTAAGCCGCCGCCTTCACTCAAATAAGCCCCATAGAAGGGAAAGAAAAGGGCAATTCCACCACCTGCCCCCAACATTTCATAGGTTGTAATCGTTTGCGGTTGGTAACGATTCGTAAAGCGGCTATTGAGTGTAGAAAAGACCGCCGCCAAGAGTGCCGACAAGACCGCCATCACCAAGCCTAAGATATACTCCGCCTTGATGCCAAATTGAAAGATGATATAAAGCCCTAAGATAATAGAAATACCCAACAAGATTTCATACCATTTAATCGCTCGCTTATTGATAATCGGCTCGATGATAGAAGTCCAGAAAGAAGCCGTCGATAATCCGACCAAACAAATAGAAATATTCGAAACCTTCGCGGCGGCAAAGAATAGAATCCAATGCCCTGCCACTACTACGCCCGTAAGTAGGAGTTTGAGCAATTCCTTTGTTGGCAAAAACAAACTTTTTCGCCGCCAGATTAGCAAAAACGCACCCATTATCAAACCTGCCAACGTAGCCCGATAAAAGACCAACTCTACGGCAGGAATAGAAATTAACTTACCCAATACTACCGTAAAACTCCAGATAAAGACGATAAAATGCAGTTTTAGGTAGTCCCAAATGGTAGCCTGTGCAGGCAAAGGAGTGGTATTTGTCATGTGCCTTTCTTAGAAAATAGGTTGAAACTAATAACCAAAACGCGATAATTTACCTGCTTTTTTGCGCCAATCCTCGCTCACGCGCACATAGCTCTCTAAAAAGACTTTCTTTCCAAAAAAGACCTCCATTTCTTTGCGTGCCTCTGTGCTTACCTTTTTGAGGGCAGCCCCATTTTTTCCGATAACGATACCTTTTTGGGAAAGCCGCTCGACGTGAATATCTGCCGCAATGCGATACATCTTTTCTTCCTCTTCAAAGTTCATAATCTTTACCTCACAACAATAGGGAATTTCCTGCTCATAGTGTAAAAATATCTTTTCGCGGAAAATTTCGGCGGCGAAAAACTTTTCGGGGCGGTCGGTGAGCTGGTCTTTGGCAAAATAAGGGGGGTGAAGAGGCAGATGCGCCAAAATTTGTGCCTTTACCTGCTCCAAATTAAAGAGGTGCAGTGCCGAAGTGGGAATGACGGCGGCAGGGGAAAGGGTCTGTTGCCAAAAATCAAATGCCTGCTCTACCTCGCTTTCTGTCGCTAAGTCAATCTTGTTGATTAAAACCAAAATGGGCAGGTCTTTGTGCTTGCGTTGCGCCGTTTGCAAGATTTCAATGGCGTGCGTTTGGTCGTGTTTTTCGTGAATATCTGTTACGAAAAGCACCAAATCAGCATCTTCTAAGGCTTTTTCTACAAAAAGCATCATCTTTTGGTGCAATTCGTACTTGGGCGCAATAATACCGGGCGTGTCTGAATAAATAATTTGATAATCCTCGCCATTCCAGATGCCCATAATGCGGTGGCGCGTTGTCTGCGCCTTCGGCGTAACGATAGCCAACTTTTCACCTACCAAAGCATTCATAAGGGTAGATTTGCCGCTATTGGGCTTGCCTATAATGCTCACAAAGCCTGCCTTATGGTTGGCATCAAAAGAAGCCTCACCCGCCCAATCTATCTCCAAGTCGGGATAATCAGCGGCAGAAAGGGGAAAGATGTCTTCGGGCGTATCATCAGTATCCTCATCAGATGCGTCGTCTTGCTCTTGCGCTGTTTCCTCTACGTCTTGCGACTCGGCTTGCGAAAACTGTGGCAATTCCGAATTAGATTCGGTAGGCTCAAGGGGCGTTTTCTTCTGTTTTTGACTCATTTTTTCGGAATTCGAACTTGGAAAAGAGAAACTATATCGTGCCACAAAGGTAGCTATTTTCAGGGGATTGTGCCTTTCCTACAAAGAAAGAATGAATGAAAGCACCGCTTTTTCGCCTGAAAAAGAACCTTTTAGCAAAAAAAATGAAAAAAAAAGATTTTTTTGCGCCCCAAAGTTTGCAAATTCGAAAAAGATACCTACCTTTGCACTCACAAAACGCGCAGCGTTGAACGGACTCGTAGCTCAACTGAATAGAGCATCAGATTACGGCTCTGAAGGTTGCAGGTTTGAATCCTGCCGAGTTCACTATGTTGGTTTTTGGTGCAATGAAGTTGTACTTTTCAAAATCTGACAAAATTAAAAGGTTTAGAGGTTTTATTTTTGAAATACGGACTCGTAGCTCAACTGAATAGAGCATCAGATTACGGCTCTGAAGGTTGCAGGTTTGAATCCTGCCGAGTTCACAAGGAAAACACCCTTGCTTCTATGAAGTAAGGGTGTTTTATTTTGTCCTGCTTCCAATTCTGACCCACTTTTAGCCCTTTGTAGCCTTTGCACAAATGTAGCGCGAAGCTCCAGCTTCGCACGTCTGAACAAAACGGTAATCCCGAAGCTGCTAAAATCGGACAAGGCAATGCCTTGTCCCTACAAATGTAGCGCGAAGCTCCAGCTTCGCACGTCTGAACAAAACGGTAATCCCGAAACTGCTAAAATCGGACAATAACCTGCCTTATTTATTCTCTTATCGCTTTGAAAATCGCCTGCCCTGCTGCATTTTGTGTAGGCGAAGAAACAATTATTTTGCAGATATAAGCCCCCGAACGAACCTCTGTACCACCTTCACTTTTGCCGTCCCAAGTGATTTGCAGTTGGGAATTGCTATTGAGATAAGTTTGGCGAATTTGGCGTACCAGCCTGCCCTGCACATCAAAAATTTGCAAGATGAGTTCTATATCGTCGCCTGCCCTATCCTGTGTAATTTCAAAATGCAGGCGGTCGGAAAAAGGATTGGGGTATGATTTTTTCAAATCAACAGCGATAGGCGCGTTTTCTACCCTAAATTCTATGCTTTCGGTTGTGAAATTGTTGTGTGTGTCCCAAGCCGTCAGCGAAAGGCGATGCTTTCCCGCAGGCAGGCGTTGTAGGGCATAGTTTAATGTGCCTTTTGTAAAGTCGTCTTTTAGGGTTTGATAGTAGGCATTGAGGATAAAAGTTTGCGTTTGGGCTTTTTCTGCCTGCTCAAAATTGAGTTCCAAGACTGCCTCTATATCGTGTCCGATAGTGTATCCGCTGATATTGATACCCTGCTCATCTTCCAAATCGGCAAGTAGGAGCGTATTTGAAGGTACGACATCGCCCGACTTAAAATTTCTATTTTGTACCCAAAGCTGCACTTTTGGAGGCGCATTATCAGGTGTTGCCGCCTCGTCGCTGCCGCCGATAAGCACTTTTTGGTGTCCTAAGGCATCTCTATTTTGGCTGTCATGTTGGGCATAAAGGCTAATTTTTCCCCAATCTAATTTGTAGTCTATATCTTTTGGTACAATAAATTCGAAACTAAAAAGTCCATTCCTAACCGAAGCCTGTCCCTGAAAGATGGCATATTCATAGCTTGGGAAACTAAAAGGGTCGCTTTCGTCGCCTTTGGAGAGCAAAGAGGCAGGCTTTTCGAATACTTTTACAAAGAGTGTCCCATTAAAGTCTTGGCTCAAAGCCCCATTTTTTTCAATCTGACCCGAAACACGCACCCTGCTAAGGGCTGCAATTTGAGCATTTTGTAGATTTTGCGCCACTCCGTTGCGCTCTATTTTCGTAACAAGTGCCTTTTCACTTGTGTAGGCAAGGCGCATAGAGGGGTCGCCTATGAGGGCAAAATTGCGGTTTGCTAAGTTCAAACTCTGATTTTTTGCCTTGCGCATGACCTGCCCCAGACGCGGCATTTCGCCTGCAATCGGCTCTAAGACGGCTTCATAAAAAGCCCGCGCCAGAAGGTAATTGGTATTAGAAAAAACAGGGCGCGTAGAAGTTACCAAACCGATTGCGCCTGTGCTACGCCCTACCATGAGCTGCTCGCCGCCCGAAACGACATTGGGGTTGTCGTACCTACCAAAAGTACAGGTAGCGGTTACGAAAAGCGGCAGGCGGTCTTGATTTTGCCAGCGGCTAATAGAAGAAAGCGTCAGGATACGCTCCGAAGTCCAGCCCGTTTCTGACCCATGCCCCATAAAATTGACAAGGAGCGTGCCTGCATTGAGTATCTCTTCGAGCTGCTCACGTGCGGCAAAAGACTCTTTTCCGTTGCTGGTAGAAACCTGCGCAAAGGCATCGACATGCACTTTTTGCACATTAAAGGCGGGATAGGTGCTTTCCACAAAATTCGTAAGGCGTTCAGTATCAGCGGAATGAATGTTTTGGTCGCCGTCGTCGGAAACAAAAGTGAGGCGTTTGCGCCAATCGCCCAAAGTAGGCATACTGCCGTAATGCAGCAATTTATCGACAACCAATTCCGCCATCTGTGCATTTCGTACAGGCAGTCTGCCAATGCCCAAATCTAAATCAGGCTCGTCTGCCGAATAGCTCTCTTCCCAAAAACCCTCGTTTTCGTCCATAAAAGCGAAGTAATCATCAGAACAAAAACTAAGAATAGGGTGCAAAGATTCACGCGCTTGGTAGGTAGGTATAAAGTTGGTATTGCTGCCAATTCGGTCTTTGTAGTCGAAAGAAGCATCTCCAAAAAGCAAGACATATTGCATTTTGGTAGGATTTTTTAAATACAAATAGCGTATAAAATTGCGAATACCCGATACATCTTGCCTACCCGAAGAAAATTCGTGATAGACTTGGTCTATTCTAACCACCTGCACTTCCAAACCCGATTCGGCACGCCTAAAATCTGCCAATCGCTGCGCTTGTGCTTCAAAATTAGGGTGCGTTAGGATAAGAAAGTTGGGCGTAGGCAATCCGATAAGATTCTGACTTTCAACACTTTGTATTTCCAAAGGTGCAAGCGGATTCTGAAAAACAACAAATTCTTTTAATTTATTTTCTGTAAAAATAGAAACCGCATTTCCGCTTCTTTGCTCTATAAAAATAGGCTTTTGGGGGTCTGAAATGTCCCAAATTTGGTCTTGGTCTTGTAGGTTTTGAATTTGAAAAGTAGCCTCACTTAGGTTTAGCGTTTGTGTATTTCTAAAAATAAGTTGGTTTGTGCCACGCTGCAAAAGGCATTTTCCTTGCAAGGTAAGGTAGTCTAAATAGCCAAAGCCGTTTAGATTATCCGTTTTGTTGTATTCAATCTCCACGCGCAAAAGTTCGCGCTCGTTTAGCTCGGCAGGGGCAATAAGGTAGCTTTTTTCCACTTCTACGCCTTTGGGTGCATAGGTAGAAATGGGTAGAAAAGGCACATCTATTGCGCCTAAGTCCTTGTTATTGAGGCGTATATTAAAATTGCTGGGCGAACCCGATAACGCCATCACGCGCAAGCGAAGGTGCAAGGGGCTTTCGGCTATTAGGGAAGTCGCTTCAAAATCAAGGCGATAACTTCTTTCAAAATCAAACCTTTCACCAAACCATTTCCTACCCGAACCTCCCGGCGCAAAACGCACACCCGAAGAAAGAATGTTGGCTAATTCCAACTCATGATGCCAAATTCTATCGTACTGCGTTAGGAGCGTGCCACTATTTTGAGGCTGCGCCGCCTTTTCTATCCGCAAGGCAGGGCTTGTTTTTTGGACAAGAAAATAATAATTGTGGTCGTCGTATAAATTTTTCTCGTATTCAAAAAGTTTAGTTTGTGTATTATATGACATTTTATCGCTACTTTCTGCAAAAAATAAGAGGTAATCTTGTCCCTCAAAACGCCCATCTTCACCGCCTACTACCTGTATTGCCTGCTCTTTTAAGGTGTGTTGCAATTTTTCTAACGTCCAGAAGGCGTTTTCTTGGGGTAGCATGCCATTTTCACTGCCAAAAAGGGCAAGATTTTGGGGCGTGATTTGGCTCAAATTCCAACCTGCATTTTGTAAATCTTGTGCGCTAATTCTATAGACCCCTCTTTCCAAAACCTTGATTTTGAGGACGTTACTGCCGCTTAGTGGCGATTCCTGCCCCTTTAAAGGGTTTGTTCCGATACCCCAAAGCAGACAAAGTAGGGAAAAGAAATATTGGCACGTGAATTTATTTTTTATTCGTATCATACAAATTTCTATCAAAAATACAAACACAATAAGGAATGGACGCAAAGGCGCGTTTTTTTCGAAAGGTACGAAAAAAATGCGTTTTTTGCAGCAAAAAAATAAGCCTAAGCAGGGATAAAATTGTGGCTCTGTTGTGGCTCTGTGGCATTTATAGAAAAAGCGCGATAACCTTTTGTGCTACCTCGTCGGGGCTTGGTAGTGCTTGCTGGGCATGTAAGTTTTGGAAGCGTTCTAACTGACTAAAATGCGCCTTATCTGCACTGCGTATTTCGGCTTGCATGGGCGTATCCATGACACCGGGCGAAAAGGAAATCACGCGCACGCCTGTATTTTTAAGGTCTTGTTCGGCTTGTACTACCTGCGAAAACATGTCCAAAGCCGCCTTAGAAGTGCAGTAGGCTGCCCAACCGTCTATCGGACGCTTGCCTGCGCCCGAACTGATATTGACAATCGTTTTAGGGCAATCATACTCACTATATCTATCCAAAAAAAAGTTGGTGAGCTGCATAACCGCATTGACATTGACCGCCATAACACGCGCAAAATCACGCGACGAGCCTTCGCCCACAAGTAAGATTTTACCCAAAATAGCAGCGTTATTGATAAGCGTCAGCGAAGCAGGCTTTTCTACTTCGCCAAAAAAGAAAGGCAGCACACGCTCTATGGAGGAAAATTGCGCCAAATCTACGCTATAATGCTGGTAATTTTCCTGATTTTGGTGCGAATCTTCGGGGCTGCGCGAAACGGCATATAAATAGGTATCGGGGCGTTCTAAAAGTTGGTGTTTCAAAGATTTTCCCAAACCTTTGCTGCTGCCCGTAAGGAAAATATAGTGCTTCATGTTCTCAACTTTTGGTACAAGGTACAAAAAATCAGACAATATCCCTAAAAAAAGCAAAAAAAGCTCTGCCAAGTCTTGTTTTTTTAGAAAAAAATAAAGATATTGGGGCAGCGGTTGGGGCTGTAATACACTTTTTTCTTATCTTCATTATTTTATTCAATATGTTAAGCGATTTTCAAAAACAAAAAATAGCTAAGATTTTTAAATTTTATGATGCCAATGGCAACGGCGTGATAGAATATAGCGACATCGATGCCATTTGCGATACCTTTACCCAAGAATTTGGTTGGAGCAGCGAGCATGACGACAATTTTCGCGCAGTGTATCATCAGATGTGGCGCGATTTGGTAGAATCTGCCGACCAAAATAGCGACCGCTGTGTGAGTTTTGAGGAATTAGTGGCGGCTTATGAAGTGGCACTTGCCGACCCTGCTGCCTTCGATGCGCACATCAAGCCCTTTTTTGAGGGCGTTTTTCCGATAGTGGCTTCGGGCAAAGACCACATGACTCCTTCCGACTATCAGAAGTTTTACCGTAGCTTTCGCAATTCACAAGCAGAAGCCGAAAAGGTATTCACCCTCATGGATTTGAACGGCGACGGCGTACTTTCGCGCGAGGAGGTCTATCAAATGTTTTACGATTTGCACATGAGCCAAGACCAAAATTCGCCCAGCAAGCATTTCTTTGGCGTTTTTGAGGCTTAACTTTTGTCGTTTGCGACAAGCCACTTAGCAATCTACAAAGCCGCATTTGCCCAACTTAGCGCAAAGGCGGCTTTTTTTTGACCTTAATAGGTTATCAAGACTTCCCCTGTCATTTCTTTGGGAATGTCGAGTTTGAGCAGGCGCAAAATCGTAGGTGCGATGTCGCCTAATTTGCCGTTGCGAATGGCGGCAGAAGCGGGCAAATCTTTTGCAATCCAGATGCAAGGAACGGGATTGGTGGTGTGTGCAGTGTGCGGCGTTCCGTCAGGATTTTGCATTTGGTCGGCATTGCCATGGTCGGCAAGTAGTATAATATCATAATCATTTTTCAAAGCAGTTTCCACAACTTCCTTCGCACAGGCATCTACGGCTTGGCAGGCTTGAATCGCCGCCTGCATCACGCCTGTATGCCCTACCATATCAGCATTGGCAAAATTTAGACAAATAAAATCAGCTTCTTTTTTTTCTAATTCGGGTAAAATGGCATCTTTGATGTCGAAAGCACTCATTTGGGGGGCTAAATCGTAGGTCGCAACTTTGGGGGAAGGGCATAAAAGCCGCTTTTCGCCCTCCCATTCTTTTTCCTTTCCGCCTGAAAAAAAGAAAGTTACGTGTGGATATTTTTCTGTTTCGGCTATGCGAATCTGCTTTTTTCCTGCCCCTGCCAAGACCTCGCCCAAAGTAAGGGTCAGTTCCTGCTCTTCGAAGACAATGCCCACATTCTCGAAACGCTCATCATAGCGCGTAAAGGTGATGTAGTGCAGCGGCAATTTTTGCATCTGGTAATCGGGCAAATCTTTCTGTGAAAGCACTTCGGTAATCTGACGACACCTATCGGTTCGGAAATTAAAACAAATTACAACATCATCAGGCGCAATGGCAGGCAAATCTTTTCCATTTTTTTGTAAGATAATCGGTTTGATAAATTCATCAGTTTCCCCTGCCTGATAAGCGGCTTCGAGTGCTTGCACAGGGTCTTGCGCCCGCTTTCCTACGCGCTTGCAAAGGGCATCATAGGCTAATTTGACCCTTTCCCATCTCTTATCCCTATCCATGCCGTAATAACGCCCAATAAGCGTCGCAATTTCTACACCTTTTTCTTGTCCGAAATGGTGAATTTCTTGGATAAATCCTATTCCACTGTCGGGTGCGGTATCGCGTCCGTCGGTGAAAGCATGGACAAAAGTTTGGGCAGCACAACCTTCTTGGGCAGCCACCTCGATTAACGCCTTCAAATGGTTGAGATGGGCATGCACGCCCCCGTCAGACACCAATCCTACCAAGTGGATATTTTTTTGTTTGGTCTTGGCATACTCCCATGCCTTTTGTAGGGTAGGATTTTTTGCCAATTCGCCTTCTCTGATGGCTTTATTGATGCGTGCCAAATTCTGATAAACGACCCTACCTGCGCCCAAATTCATGTGTCCGACTTCGGAATTTCCCATCTGCCCTTGGGGTAGTCCTACAAATTCGCCGTCTGTGCGGAGTTGTGCGTGTGGATATTGGGTGTAAAGGCTATCAATGAAAGGGGTTTGAGCGGCATCAATCGCCGAATAGCGCGGCTCTTGGGCAATTCCCCAACCATCTAAGATAAGCAATAAGACCTTTGGGGTCTTTTGGTTCAAATTCATACTCACGTGCGGATTCGTAAAGAAAACAAAAGGAAAGAAAAAACCTTCAAGTTTTGACTCAAACTTGAAGGCAGGTAAGAAAGACCTACTTCCTATTAGGTCTTGGCTTGTAATTTTTCTATGGTATCGAGTAGCTCTGCCTCTCTATTGCGCCAAGCGTCTTTCTCCTTTTTAGATTTTTCTAAGGCTTTTTTCAGGACGGCTTCGTTGGAGGTGAGCTTTTTGTTGAGCTTTTCGGCTTCCTCCTGCTGCTTTTTGGCTTCTTGTTGGGCTTGCAAGACTACCTCTCCCTGCATTTGCATCTGCTCAATCATGGCTTCTTGTTCCAAACGCACCACTTCGAGCTTTTCAGCCTGTTTTTTCTGGTCTGTAATATCGGTTACGATATGAATGATGCGTTCTAAGTTTCGATTTTTATCTAAGACGGGGTAAAAAGTGCCATAAAGCCATAGGGTATCGCCCTGTTTTTGTTTGCGCTCCAATTCGCCTTCTACGGTTTTTCCTGCAAAAAGGTCGTCCCAAAGTTGGATATATTTGCGCGAACTTTCATGCCCTTCTTTGAGCAAAAGCGTATAGGGCTGATTGAGCAATTCCTTATGGGCATATCCTGCCAAACGTAGGTATTTGTCGTTGATTTGCGTTATGACCCCACGCGGATTGAGTTCTAACATGGCAGCGGCGGCATTGATGGCATTGAGTTGGGATTCCAATTCGCCCGATTTTCGCTGTATCGCCTCTTGTGTGGCTTGCAATTCTTCTACATTTTGTCGCATTTCTTCTTCTTGCGCTCGCATCTGCTCTGCCATCATTTGCGATTCCTGCAAAAGGCGTTTGGTCTGTTGCGAACTTTGAACCGAAGAAATAGTAGAAGCAAAGTTTTCAGAGATGCGCTCTATAAATTCGATTTTATACCCTTCTACTGCACCAAAAAAAGCCATCTCTACCACACCATAGACCACCTGATTGCTTTTGAGCGGAACAATCAGCAGCGCGTCGGGCGGAGCCTGCCCCAAACCAGATGTGATGTTGATAAAATCGGGCGGCACTTCGGTAAAATAAAGCGTCTGCCCTTCCTGCCAAGCCTGCCCAGTAAGCCCTTCGCCTTTTCTGATGTTTTTGGTCAGAAACTTTTGCTTATCCCAAGCGAAAGCGGCAGCCACATAAAGGACATCTTTTTGCTCGTCGATAAGAAAAATACTACCCTGATTTGCACCTGTATATTTGACCAGTTGGCGTAAAGTGCTAAAAGCAAAATCTTCTATTTGCTCGTAATTGACCCGTATAATTTCGGAAAATTGGGCAACGCCTTCTGTAATCCACCGCCGTCTTTTCTCATCTTCGGCAATGCTGACCAAATTGTCGCGCATCTCTAAAAGGGCATTGCCTAAGACATCTTCCTGACTTAGGGGGGTGAAGTTGGTGTCGTATTTGCCCTTTCCGATGGCAGTGGCGAAGTTGGAAATGGCACGCATTGCCGTTACCACTTTTTGCGTAGAAAGGTACATTTGCCCAATTTCATGCTTGCCCAAATCTTTTTTGAGGTCTAAGACGGGATTTTTTCCCAAAGAAAGCGCAAGAAGGGTCTGATTAAGTTGTCTTATCGGTTGCGAAACCGTTTTATAGATAAGATAAGTAGAGGTAAGCCCCATGGTAATAATAATCACTCCCAAGCTGGCGACAAACACTTCAAGCCAAGAGAAGGAAAAAGAGGTCTGTTTGAAATAGGCTTCCTTTTCTATATCTTTTTCTTTGATGATAGCCGAAATTTTGCGCGTAAGCTGATTAGAGATTGGAATGATACGCTGATTTAATTCTTCAATCGCTTTCTCTTTTTTTGCCCCATCTAAATAATCTTCTGTGCCATCTAAAAGGCGCATCACCTTTTGTTGCCTTTCCAAAACGGCATCAAATTCTACGACGATAGAATCTATCATATTGCGATGATTTTCGTTGCGCCACTCCCTTTTGAGGTTGCTAATTTCGGTGCGTAGCAGCGGAAAATGCTGGTTTTGAATATCGCGCAAGGCTACCTTGTCGCTCTCATTTTCGGGTGTATAAATCCAATTTGTGGTATACATTTGTGAGCGGACGACCAAATTAGAGAGGGTATTGAGCGCGTCTAAGGAAGGGGCTACCGTTTGGAAAGAGTAATTAATGACATTTTGGCTCTGATAGAGCTGCAAAAAACTGACAGCAGCACTAACCACAGCGATTAGAATTACGACCAAATTCCCTACCAACACCCGTTGCCCTATCGAGAGGCTCAACTTTTTGAAGTCTATTTTCATAAGGATTTGCGAAAATCAAGATGGATTCGGTTTGCCTCTTTTGGCGCAAAAGCAGACAAACTGCCAAAGAGTGCTATGAAAGGCAAAAGATAAGGCATTTCTTGGCGTTTTCAAAAGTATTTCCCAACTTTCGAGCTAAAAAAATGCTTCTTCTATCGAAATGAACCTTTTAGGGGTTAAATTTACGCAATAATTTCACCCTTTTGTAGTTTCCGACCAAAAAACGTTTAAAAAACTCTAAATGCAAGCAGCAGATGACGCAGGCTTCTGAAAACCTACCCTCCTTTCGTTATTTTATAGAATTGACTTATTTAGGCAAAAACTATGCAGGTTGGCAATCTCAACCCAACGCCCCTTCGGTACAAAGCACCTTAGAAACCGCCCTTAGTACCTTATTACGGCACCAAGCCTTTGTGGTAGGCAGCGGACGCACAGATGCAGGCGTACATGCCAAGCAGCAATTTGCACACTTCGACACCCCCACAGCCCTCGACCTCGAAACGCTACACTATCGCCTCAATGCCCTGCTACCTGCCGATATTGCGGTGCGAAAAATCTATCCTACCACTACACAAGCCCATGCGCGTTATGATGCCAAATGGCGCGAATATGTCTATGTAATAGGGCTACAAAAAAATAGCTTTCTTTTCGAAAACGTTGCACTCCATCATTTGCGCCAAAATTTAGACCTCGAAAAATTAAACGCCGCCGCCGCTATTTTTTTAGAATACATAGATTTTGAATCGTTTAGCAAAGTCAAGACCGATGTCAAGCACTTCGACTGCACCCTGACCGAAGCCAAATGGTATCAGCAGCGCGATTTTCTATTTTTTCACGTCAAGGCAAACCGATTTCTTAGGGGCATGGTCAGAACTATGGTCGGCACGCTTCTAAAAGCAGGCGCAGGCAAACTTTCTACCGACGAACTTCGCGCCATTCTCGATGCCAAAGACCGCAAAAAGGCAGGCGTAGCCGCTCCCCCGCAGGGTCTGTATCTCTATCAGGTGCATTATCCCGATACCATTTTTCAAACAGAGCCGCCTTTGCGCCATACCTTCGACGCAACGAATTTTGAGAGCCTGCCTTTTTTTTAGCAAAAAGCGCGAAAAAAGGTAAAAATTCACAATAAAATAACCCTTCGGCAGCCATCAAAATAAGGCGAAATTTGACTTTGCGCTCAAAAACACTTACATTTGAAGCAAAGACAAAAAGGCACAAAAGGCGCGTAGCGCAGCCATTTTGTTTAACAAAATGCCCCTTGTCGTGTTTCCTACAAAGGGTACAAGCTATCAAAAGCCTTTACAAAGGCGATTTCCTTTCTTTCAATTTCACTTCAAAACTTATATCTCTATGGCTTTCGAACTTCCTAAGCTCCCATACGCATACGACGCACTTGCGCCACACATCGACGAGCGCACCATGACTATCCACCACACCAAGCACCATCAAGCCTATACCGACAACCTCAATAAAGCCATCGCAGGAACGCCTTTGGAAAATCAGACCATCGAGCAAATTGTGGCGGCAGCAGGCGCAAACGGCAATGCCGTCCGCAACAACGGCGGCGGCTACTACAACCACAACCTTTTTTGGGAGGTCATGTCCCCCAATGGTGGCGGCGAACCTACGGGAGCATTAGCTGAAGCGATTGATAAGACCTTCAATTCTTTTGGTGATTTTAAGCAGCACTTCGAAAATGCTGCCAAGACCCAATTCGGCTCTGGCTGGGCATGGCTTTCCGTAAAAGCCGACGGCAGCCTCTTTGTTTCGGCAACGCCAAATCAGGACAACCCCTTGATGGACGTAGTGGCAGACAAAGGCACGCCTATTTTAGGGCTTGATGTTTGGGAACACGCCTATTATCTAAACTACCAAAATCGCCGCCCCGACTACGTGAGTGCCTTTTGGAGTGTCGTAAATTGGGCGAAGGTAGCCGAAAATTTTGCCAAAGCAATGGCGAAATAAAACCTTACCTCAATCTTGACTAAAAGCCTCGCCCTTTGCAGCAGTTGTAGGAAGGGCGAGGCAGAGAGGGCTTAGAGTCTAAAAAACTGCTTTTTTATTTCATTTTTATTTCACCTTCAAAACCACAATTTTCTCATGGCACAATTTTCTGTTGATGGTCGTATGACGGTCAAAACTTTGAAAGAAAAATTTAATGAAGCCTTTGGAGTAACCCTGCGCGTCTATGTGGGCAACAATGCAGGCAGGGGCGCACGTTTTGCCGATGATGCCGCTCGATTGGGTGCAGTAGCCGATGAGCGCGAATCGCTCAAAGAAGTAGGGGCTTTCGATATTACAGACGAAATGACTATCGGCGATTTCGAAAAAGCCTTCCAAGAAAAATTTGACATTGCCGTTCAGGTAGCAAATGCCGACAATAGCAAACTGCTCGATAACAGTGTCAAGTTGGTAGAAGCTAAAAATGCGTAAATTCAAAACGAATAGCTTTTAGAAAAAGCAAAAAAACTAACAGTTTTTAGAAAGCTGTTAGTTTTTTGTTGCCTAATTTTTGTATAAAAAAAGATGCTTTGCCGTTTTTAAAGATGCTTTTGGCTATAAAAAGGGCAATGTTTTTCAAAAAGCACCTGTGTAATGCCTTCGCGCAAGCCTACTTTTGGCACAAAAACCTCTTTGGCTTTAATCGCTTGCAGGGCTTCGATGTAAATGGTGGCGGCAGGCACGATAATATCAGCGCGGTCTTCGTTGAGGGAAAAATCTACTAACCTTTCCTGATAATTGCGTTTGGCAAGTTCAGTATAAAGAAATTTAAGGTCTTTCAGGCTTAGGGCGGTCTGCTTTTTCTTTTTCTGCTTGACGATTTTTTCGGAAAGGTCGTGCAGTTTGTTGATGTTGCCCCCTGTGCCAATGGGGATAATTTCGCCTGTTAGGTCGCGGATAGAAAATTGTATCCAATTTCTTAGGGCGTTCCATTCCTCGCGGACACGCTCATCGGCTTCTTGTGAAAGCAAGCGCACCGAACCCAAACGGAAAGAGCGCGAGGCAATTTTTTGGTGGTTCTGATAGATATTGATTTCGGTACTGCCGCCGCCCACGTCTATATGAAGGTAGTTTTTATCGGCTTCGAGGTATTGAAAAATAGCCTTGTTGATGATTTCAGCCTCTCTTTCGCCGCTGATGACCTCGATGTTGAGGTCGTATTCGCTTCGGACGCGCTCGATAAGCTCTGCCCCATTAGCGGCTTCGCGCATAGCAGAGGTAGCGCAAGCCATGTAGTCGTCTATGTGGTAAAGTTTCATCAGGCTTTTGAAAACGCCCATCACCTGCACAAAAACATCTTGATGTTCGGGGGTAATGTAAGATTGCGTCGAGAAGACATCGCTACCCAAACGGAGCGGAAAGCGCAGGTATTCTAATCGCTTAAATTCAGGCAGCGGGTCTTGGCAGATAATGCGGCTCACCTGAAAACGAAGGGCATTCGAGCCGATATCGATAGCCGCCAAACGAAGGTCTTTTTTTTCCACGATATAATAAATTGCCCTTGTAAGCCGCAACAGACCGAAGCCTGCCACACCTTGGGAAAGTGCTTGTAGAATTTTTGCACCGACTTACAGGCGGGACTTTTAATTAGAATTTGAAAAAGAGGCTTTGAAACAAAAGACAAAAAGGGTTTTAGCACAGCCAAAATTACACAACTTTTACCAAACGATTCACAATTTTGAAGGAACAGCAGTGGAAATTTAATATAGCCTCCTTTCAAAGGTATCTTTTCAGATAAAAGTGGCATAAATTGCGTATCTTCCGCTTCTAAAAGTGCCTCCTTCGTTTTTATTATTCGCCGTTCCGATTGGGTATGAAAGAGAAACCAAACAGCTTTTGGGGAAGAATTTGGAAAAACCCCTCCTTCAAACTTTGGCTAAGACGCTGCCTGCTCCTTTTCCTTGGGCTGGGCGTGCTGCTTGGCTTTTTCTTTTTCCGCTCCCCCAATTTTGCGCGTAGCGTTTTTCTGAAAAGCTACTATCTCAAAGAGGTGCGTCCGAACTTGTATGTGGATAGGAATTTAGACACTGCCAAGATTGCCCTTTTAGAGCAAAACTACCAACAGGCGCAGGCGCGTGTGCAGACTTTTTTCGGCAGTTTAGAATCTAAACCTTATCTTTTAGCAGGCGACGACCCCGAAGTGATGCGCTTGTTTGGCAATGAAAACATCGAAACAGGCATGACGCATCTCTCTCCCGTCGGCACTTACATTGTCTTGGCAAAAGAAGGACTCAATGTAGATGTGATAAGCCACGAACTCTGCCATGCCGAACTTATGGCGCGTACAGGCTGGTTTTTGCGCGAATTTCAGATTCCTACTTGGTTTGATGAGGGCTTGGCAATGCTTTTAGACGAGCGTTTTCCCAACTGGGAAACCGAATGGCACATGATGACCCTAAACGGAAGCTACGCCCCTGAATTAGAGGAGATGGACACCCCTGCCGAATTTTTTAATCGCGATGCCTACCTGCACTATCTCACCGCTAAAAAGCAAGTCGGAACTTGGCATCAGATGGCAGGCAGAGAAGGACTTTTGCTTTTTATCGAAACCTTAAAAAAGGAGCGCGATTTTCCCAAAGCCTTTCACGCACCACTTAAAAAGTATCAGAAGTAGTTTTTTTTATTCTGCAAAATGGCTTTTGCATAACTTTTCCAACATTTTCTAATACTTTTCCTTTCTATCCGAAAAAAAACAGAAAAAAGTCGAAAAAAAATCGAAAAAGGGGGGGAGATTTTGGCTTTTTTGGGCATATATATATATATATGAGGACTTACTATCAAGTTCTCTACTATCTTTTTTTATTTATTAATCATTAAATTTTAAAAAAATGAGTAAATTTAATTTTAAAAAACTTGTTTTTTTCTTATGTTTTTCTGTGGTAGCTTTTTCTTGCAATCATTTGGAATCAGATGAGGTTAGAAAAGCACCCAAAGCACAAGAAGATGCCACGCCTCCCTCCTTCAAACTTCTAAGCGAGGAAGAGTATGCCGAGTTAGACGAAGAAGAGAAAAATGCGCTCCATTGGCTCAATAGTGCCATAGGAGCGTTGGAAGCCATGAAAAATCAGGGAGCGGATATCAGTCAGTATGAGGCAATGTTGTCCATAGGCGCAAACGAGCCACAATGGGAAAACCTACTCCTCGCACGGATAGGACAAGAAAACAGCTCGATGGAACGCAAGCAAGCCATGTTAGGCGGTTGTCGTATTTCTTCTATATGGGACGCACGCCCCTGCATCAATAAAATTCTATCTCACGTAAAATCATGTAGCTGCACTTTGAACGTGAGTGTTTCCTATGATGCAGACACAGACGAATACGTTTTGTCTTGGTAATTTTCAGGTTGTTGTCCATGCCCACATGGACAACACTTTTGCATAACTTTTCCAACATTTTCTAATACTTTTCCTTTTTATCCGAAAAAAAACAGAAAAAAGTCGAAAAAAAATCGAAAAAGGGGGGGGAGATTTTGCCTTTTTTGAGCATATATATATGAAGGCTGCCCACAAACAGCAGAGAGTTCTTCGCCGCTTCTTGGCACAAAAGCAGTTTGAAAGACAACCACTCGTTTTAAGCACAAAGGCTTTCCAAACTATTCAACCAAATTGTAAAGCTCGTACTGGCTCTCCAAAAAAACAATCAGCTATAAGAAAGTGTGATATTTTGAAAAAGGGGTAAATATAGCCCGACCCACCATTTTTTAGGTATTTTTATTTGGGCAGAAAAGGAAAGAACACGCACCAATGGTATGCGTGTTTTTTTTATGCTTTTTATGGGCAGCGAAAGACTTTGAATAGTAGGCAGCAAAGCAGAGGCAGATTAAAAAAGACGAAAAGTTTTGCGTTTGCATTTGCAAATTCGCCGTTTTGTACTTAGTTTTAGCCATTCAAACCATATAACCTTCAATCATACCCGATATGAATATTCACGAGTATCAAGGCAAGGAATTGCTCAAAAAGTATGGCGTAACGGTGCAGGAGGGCATTATCGCTCGCAATGCAGCAGAGGCACAGGCGGCTGCCGAAAAACTCAATGCCGACACAGGCACAGAATTTTATGTAGTGAAAGCACAAATTCACGCAGGCGGACGCGGCAAAGGTACAATTAAAGAAACAGGCTCGCGCGGCGTTGTAATTGCCAAAAGCCCCCAAGAAACAGGCGAAAAAGCGGCTAAGATTTTGGGCGGTACGCTCGTTACCATTCAAACGGGTGAAGAAGGCAAGAAAGTCAATCAGGTCTTGGTAGCGCAAGATGTGTATTACAAGGGCGAAGCCGAACCCAAAGAGTTTTATGTATCCGTTTTATTAGACCGTGCCAAAAATTGCAATGTCATCGTTGCCAGCACCGAAGGCGGCATGGACATCGAGGAGGTGGCAGAAAAGCACCCTGATAAGATTTTGCGCGAATGGGCAGACCCGCTTTTAGGTTTGCAACCTTTTCAGGCACAAAAGATGGCGTACCGTTTGGGCTTAGAAGGCAAAGCCGCTAAGGAAATGACCAAATTTTTACTTTCGCTTTATGCTGCCTATGTAGGTTCTGATGCCAGCATGATAGAAATTAACCCTGCCTTGCGTGCTGCCGACAATCGCATTTTGGCAGTAGATGCCAAAGTAGCCTTAGACGAAAATGCTTTCTACCGCCATAAAGGATTTCCCGAATTGCGCGACGAAGCCGAAGAATCGCCTTTGGAGGTAGAAGCGAGCAAATACAACCTCAACTATGTCAAATTAGATGGCAATGTAGGCTGTATGGTCAATGGCGCAGGTTTGGCAATGGCGACGATGGACATCATCAAACTTTCGGGTGGCGAACCTGCCAACTTTTTAGACGTAGGTGGCGGCGCATCTGCTGAAACGGTAGAAAAAGGCTTCCGCATTATCTTACAAGACCCCAACGTTAAGGCAATTCTTATCAATATCTTTGGCGGCATTGTCCGTTGTGATAGAGTTGCGAATGGCGTAGTAGAAGCCTACAAAAACATTGGCGACATCAAAGTGCCGATTATTGTCCGCTTGCAGGGTACAAACGCCGAAGAGGGCGCGAAAATCATCAAAGAATCAGGTTTGAACGTCATTCCCGCTATCGTCCTGAAAGAAGCCGCCGAAAAGGTGCGCGAAGTATTGGCGTAAGCAAAGTTATTTTCTTAAATTAGATTGGAAAAGCACTTACAAAATTTTGTGGGTGCTTTTTTTTTTTAAAAACGTTTAACTATAAAATTTCCTTCTATAAAAGGCTATCTTTCAAACCGTCAGAAAAATAAAAGAGCCAATTCCTGCCAAAATAAGCAAAAGCAGTATGAGCCAAAGGCGGAGCGGTAAAAAAGAAGCCAGGACTTCTACCAGCGTTTCCCATAAGTCGTCCATAAAAATAAGCGCGGCTAAAAAGTGTAAATCTTGTTTTATCTATTATACAAAAAACAACCGCAACCCAAAGGCTGCGGTAGCATTTTCCGAAAAATAAGGGACTATTTTCTGCCCAAAACAAAGTACAAAATCGCACCGATAAAGGGGAAAAAGAAGATGCCCAAAGACCAAAGCACCTTAGCAGTGGAGTCGGCTGCCGAAGTCCAGAGGGTGTAGAGTGCGTAAATTGCCAAAGCTGCCCAAAGCAAGGAGAAGATACCACTTGTTGCGCCATTGAGCGTACCTAAAAGGTTGAGGAAGAGGTCTGCGTACAACATTTTGTTTGAATTTTAAGATGAGGTTTTGCGCTTTATACGCAAAAATCGTGCGCAGGGTTCTAAACTGCAAAAGCAAAGTTGGATTTTTTAGGGCTTGAATTGAAAAATTAGGCTTCATATTTTTCAAACCACTCATAAAGCGGCTCAAAATCGGCTAAATCTGCCACAGAAATCGCAACTTGCTGTTTATCAAAATCTTGTGGCGAAAGGGAACTATAAAAATCGGGCTGCCCCTCGATGAAAACCCTTTCTAAGCCTTCAAAGCCAATGGCTTGCAAGCCCTCCACATTTAGTTTCTGCCACGCCTGCCCGCTCTCACAAGCCAAAATGAGTTGCGAAAAGTTGGCAATGGGAAAGACTGCGCTTTCCACTTTCGGCAAGGTAAGCCGCAGGGCAAGCGTTTTTTCTATTTTTGCAGCCTCAATTTCTGCCCTATTTTTTATATAAAAATCATTATCAAAAACAAAACCTGCTACAAAATCATAGCTCTCCCAATCTGACAGAGGCGGATTTTCTACCCAAATTTCCACGCCTTGCAGCCAACCGCAAATTTCTTTTAAATCGGACAAGCCAAAATCGGCAGCGCGAAAACTGCAAATGGTAGCTCCCATGCCTGCTGCAAAACGCGCCGTATGCAAGTCGGGGATTTGTGAGATAAGCGTTTGCGAAAAAGAGTAGTGCATCATATCAAATAAAAAAAAAGACGGTCTTGAAAGTTTGTTGTGAAAGCTATTTTTCAGAAAGCAAAAGTAGCAATTTTTCACAACTCACAAACAATGCGAATTTGCTGCTCGGCTAATAGCGTCTTGGTTTTTTCTAAATTTTGTGTAAAACCCAAAATAAAACCACCACCGCCTGCTCCACAAAGTTTTAAGTTGTAATCATTTGTTTGTAAGCCTTGTTTCCACATTTTTCGGTACAAAGTTGGAATCATGGGCTGCAAATTTTTGTACTGAAAATAAGAAAGTTCTTTTAGTGTATCAAAAAGCGTATCGAGTTGGGCAGTGAGTAGCGATTTAATGCAGGTGTTATTATATTCAATTAGTTTATCAACTTCAAAATTATCGCTCTTGCATTTTTCTAAAAAAAGACTCACCAGCGGCTCTGTACGGCGTGCGCGTCCTGTATTGAGGATAAAAATAGCCCCTCTATCTCCCTTAAAATCAGGCAGGGAGGTAGCCTCTATTTCGCTCTTGTTTTTGATAAGCAAGGGGCGATTGAGGTAGCATATCAGCGGGTCGAAGCCAGAACTTGACCCATGAAAGTGGCTTTCCATTTTAGCAAAAATACGCTTTAATTCTAAAATTTCATTTTGGGTAGGAATATGCCCATTGATTTTAATTTTATTTCGCGCATAGCCGTAATAAAGTGCTGCTGTGAGTGCGCCCGAACTGCCTACGCCAAAACCCTGCGGAATCGTAGATTCGAAAAAAAGCCCCTGCTCGAGGTCGAAATGCAGGGAGGTAAAATCGAATTGTACGGGAAAATCATCTTGTTTCGTTAATTGTTCTAAATATTGAACGAAAGTGCGAAGTTCCTGATTCGATTGTAAGATTTTAGAAGATACCTGCGTTACATTTTTAAAAATAAGCCGCCCTTGAAAAAGGTCGTAAGGCAGAGCTAACCCCATCGAATCTTTGATGATGCTATACTCACCAAAAAGCAATATTTTGGAATTAAAATAGGGATTTTTCACGTTCAAATTATTAAGATAAAAGCGAAATTCAGTAGCAAACCCTCTGCCTAAATGGTAAGGATTTGCTTTAAACCTTTTAAGGCTCAAAATGTTTTGGCAAGCCTTTGCATTTTGGCAAAAGTGTCGCTTAGGATTGCCTTTTTTTAGCCCTGTAATATTGTTGCAAATCTTGCAATCTTTGGTCGAAGGTTGTATCCTGTGCTTCAAATTCTTTCAGGCGGACGGCTTCAAAAAAAGTCTGAATTTCAGGGTCATGCTTGATTCTTCGCCCTGTGGTGGTATCAAAAAATGCCAAACGCATCCAAAAAAGCGCATGTAAGTTTTGCTGCTCTTTATCCAACATTCTACCCTCGACAATCGCTTCATAGTCTGAAAAATAGACCGTTGCCGTCCTGACCGTAACCTCGCTGCCGCAAGCCACAGCGCGTAGATAAGCAATTTCATTTTTTAAAATGACCCAACCTTTTTTCTCTTTTTGGATAAAATCGTAAAGCGACACCCCATAATCGTGCGTAACCTGATTATCACGTGCATTGAGAAAATAATCTAAGTAGCGAATATTATTGAGATGCCCAAAAGGGTCGCAATCCTGAAATCGCACCAACATGTGGGAAGTGGAAAGCGGCTCAAAATCTTTTTTGAGCGAAGTCAGCGAAAAGACAGGTGAAGCACTCATATATTTGAATTTAAAATTTAGACATAAATTGAATCAATAGCGCAAAAGTTTCCTCAAAGCGCGTCAGCGGCAGCGTTTCGGGGCGGTCGTAAATGTCGTGATAGGCTTGTATGCCGCCCGTAAGGTAGATAAAAAAGCAAGGCACGCCTGCGCGGAAGAAAAAGTAATGGTCAGAATTGGGAGCTTCGCCACGTGAGAGAATTTGAGGTAGAAACTGTTTTTCTCTATTTATTTCTTGTAATAATGCAAATTCTTTTTCAAAAATTGTTGCATTTACAACCGTTGCGCCTGTATCGCCTGTGCCAAGTAGGTCTAAATTCATTAAAAACTTAATCTGTTTGAGTGGGAAATAAGGATTTTGTACGTAATACAAAGAACCTTTTAATCCTATTTCTTCTGCGCCAAATGCAATAAAAGCCACAGAATAATCGGCAGGATTTGCCTTGAAATAGGCGGCTAATTCTAAAAGCATCGCCACTCCGCTGGCATTGTCGTTTGCGCCTGCAAAATAATGTTCGGGACTAACGCGCCCCAAATGGTCGTAATGTGCTGAAAAAACGAGCCACTGTTGCGGATTCTTCTTTCCTTTCACATATCCAAGCACATTTTGAGTGGGATATTGGGGCAAAGTTTGGTGTTGAAGTTGAAATTTTGCCGTAACCTTTTTACCTTTCTCTTTTTCTATTTGATATAAAGAATCAAATATTTTTTTACTAACTTGAAAAGTGGCAGGGGCAAATCCTTCGGGTGAAAGGGTCGCAGTTAGCTTGTTTTCTATGCTCAAAACCGCCTTGCTGGTATAGAAATGGCGCAAAATTTCAGGTGCGTGTTCTACCACCTTACCATAAAAATTGGCAGGATAGGCTACTATTTTTTTAGACAAATTTTGATTTAAAAATTGAGTTTGTGCAGTTTTGTCTTTTAAAAGAAAGGTCATTTGTGCCGAGTCGAGGTAGTAAATTTCGCCCTTGCCTTTGCCCGAAATAGAGATAGGATTCACCAAATAATCTTTGCCCACAATTAGCTTTTCTTTCTGTAACTGTATCTTTTTTTTAGAAAAAGTGTTCACCGAAATTGTGAAATTTTGAAAATAAGTTGTCCCAAATTTTTCTAAGCCTATCTTTTCAAATTCAGCACTGATGTAATCGGCAGCCACTTTATCGCCTTTTTGCTCATATCCGCGCCCATGCATATCAGGAGCGCAAAGCCTTGCAATGTGTTTGCGTACCCGTAGCGAATCGGGTTTCTGCCCCCAAAGTGGTGCATAGAGAAGGCATAAAGCTGCAAAAAAAATTAAGAGTTGTATTTTTTTTTGTTTTTTCATGGCAATTAAAGTCTTATTCAAGTATATGACAAAGCTACTCTATTTTGTCATACAAGACAAGTAAAATTCTGTTCTTGGGCTATTTTTTCTCAAAAAATCAGTGTAGAGGATAGACAAACGGCTCAAAATAACCCTTTTAATGATATTTCAAAGGCTCTTTTGACAAGAGCAGATGCTTTTTTGCTATCTTTGCGTGAGTGCTTACCCTTTTTTAAAAAAAATATCCAAAAAACATCAAATTTTACCCCCATTATGGACATCACTACCAAACATCGTCTGGTCTTGCTCATTGATGATAGCGAGATGGACAACCTCATTACACAAAAAACCTTACAAGCGGCAGGCTTGGCGCAAAAAGTATTTGTTCATTCCAACGCAAAAGTTTCGATAGAGTGGCTTGGCAAACAGCTCACCAAAGGCAATTTAGACCAAAACTTTCCGACCCTCATTCTCTTGGATATGAATATGAGCGGCATGGACGGTGCGGCTTTTGTAAAAGAATTTTCAAAATTTCCCGAAGAAGTACAAAAACACTGCGAAATTAAATTTCTTTCCTCCGCAGCCCATCTAAGAGATGATATGCAAAGTCTGATGAGCGAACACAAGTTCGTTACAGGTCTTATTCAAAAGCCCCTGCAAGTATAGACTTTTTAATCTTCAATTTTAATGGTAGTTTTTATTTCTATACATGTGTATAATTTGAAAACTTTTTGTATTCAGATTATGCTGATGCTCTTTCTTTTTCTTTCAAATTCAGAACCAATTTACTGCCAAACGCCCCAAAAAGTTTCAGTGCCTATTCCGACTGCTCTTTCGGAAACAGAAAAAAAACAGGTGCAGCAATACAAGGAAGCCGCACAAGAACGCACACAAGAGAGGGATTTTCGAGGAGCAAGCGACCTCATGAACAAGGTAGCCCTAATTTATTGGGAACACAAACAAATACATAAAGCCATTGCGTATTTTAACCATTCTTTGCTTTTAAATGAAAATGTAGCAAATAAAAGTGGGCAATATGGCATTTATAGCAACTTAGCCATGCTTTATTCTGATTTGCATTTATACGATTCTTCTTTGTATTTTTTTCAGAAAAACTTAGAAGGCAGACGAAAAAATGGCAATTCAGAAACGGTTTTATCTTCTTTACTCAACATTGCCGTTGTGCAGAACAACCTCAAAAGGTACGACGAGGCGGCGACTTCGCTGGAAGAAGCCCTTAGTTTAGCCAAAGAGCGCAACGATTTGGAGCAAATTCGCAGTTGTTATGGCATGTTGGCGGAAACGTATCAGCGAAAAGGCGATTTGGAAAAAACACAATTTTATTTCAACTATTACCGTACTTTTCACGAATTAGTGCAGCAAGAAAAATTGAAAAAATTACAAACCGATTCGGAAAATCAGCAAAAAATCTTACTTTCTGAAAAAGAACAGACGGAATTAGCACTGTTACAAAAAGAGTTGGAGGCGCGTTTGCGATTGGTAGAGTTGGAAGAAAAAGATTCTACTATTCAAGATTTAGCACAAAATTATACCAAAAGCGAATTAGCAAGGCAAATTTTAGCCCAAGAAAAAGAGATTCAAGCCGCCCACTTTGCGGAAAAAGCTGCACAAAAGGAGGCAGAATTGAGCAAACAGCGCAACTTAACATATTCTTTTCTGCTCACGACGCTTTTTCTTTTGGTAGTAGCGATTTTGATATTTTTCAATATGAAAGAAAAAAAGCGTAATAATAAAAATCTTATTGCTAAAAATAAGCAAATCGCCGAACAGAGTGCCAAATTAGAAGCCCTAAACCAGACCAAAGACCGCCTTTTTTCTATTATCGCACACGATTTAAAAAGTCCTTTCCACTCTTTGAAGGGTATTTTAGCCTTAGCCCAGCGCGGACTTTTCACCCAAAAAGAATTTGAAAGTGTTTTAAAAGAACTTTCTACCAACGTAAATGTCAATTTACACCTTTTAGAAAATATGCTTTTTTGGGCAAAAAATCAAATGCAACAAGCAACTATATTGCCTGAAAAAATATTGCCACAAGAAATTATGACTCATATTAAAAATAAAAGTAAACTTTTTGAAAAAAATTTAGAAGATAAAAAACTGACATTAAAAATTAAAATATTATTGGAAGAAAGCATTTGGGCAGAAAGGCAGGTCTTGGCACTTTTGCTGCGCAATCTGCTTGCTAATGCGATAAAATACGCCTTCGAAGGCAGTGAAATAGAAATAAAAGTAGAGAAAATCGAGCAAAAGCACAAACCAATGGCACTTTTTACGGTTTCGAATCAGGGCTTGGGCATCGAAGCAAAGCAAAAAGAAAGGCTTTTTCTACGCCTTGCCGATTCACAACAAGGAACGGCAGGGGAAAAGGGAACAGGCTTAGGATTGCTACTTTGTCATGAATTTATCCAAAAAAATGGTGGTATGATTTGGGTAGAAAGCCAAATGCTACCCGAAAAACAAGAAAATGGCGCAGAACAAACGCACCTTACCAAATTTTATTTTACTTTGCCACTTTTAGAAACAGAAACATAGACTAAAATTTGTTATTGACGGTAAAATCCTTATTTTTAGAGCCGTTAGGCAAAATGAAAATTATTTTGTGTTATGCTCAAATTGTTATAAAAATGCGCAATCTTTTTTTGACATTACTTTTCATCTACTTTTTTACTTTATTTGGACAATCATCAGTTTGGTGTCAGCGGCAAGCCCTTGATAGTCTGACGCAAGTTTTATCGAGCCAGAAAATAAGTGCAAAGGAAAAAATAGATATTTTGAACCAAATAGGAAAATATTGGCAGTCGGTCAATTTGGATACGGCGTTATTGGTCTGCCAACAAGCCTACACAGAAAGCCTTTCCATTGGGTATGAAAATGGTGCGGCTATGGCAAAACGAAATGAGGCAATGTATTGGTACTATACAAACAACTATAAAAAAGGATTAGAAGCCATGCAAAAAGCCAACTATCATCACCAACAAACAGAAGATTTCGACGGACAAATTGTTACTTTTAATAATTCAGGACTTTTTCTAAGACTTTTAGGAGATTTAAAAGAAGCTATTGTAGCTTACAAAAAAGCTATTTTATTGTATGATAAAACAGATAAAAAGCAACTTTTTTTTGCAACTTATACGGGCTTAGGTGCGTCCTATCAAGGTTTGGGGCAGTATAGCGAGGCTTTACCCTATTTTGAAAAGGCTTTGCGCATCTGTGAAACCTCAAATGATACGTACAATTTGCCAGCCGCTCTTAGCAATTTAGGCAATATTTTCTACTATCAGAAAGACTTTAAAGAAGCCTTAAAATATTACAAAAAAAGCAATTATATTGCTACCACTGCCGCCGACATCGCCTTTGCCTGCAACAACATTGGCGCAATCTATTTACAAGAAAAACAATATGACAGTGCTGCTTTTTATTTAAAAAAAACAATAGAAATTTCTCCACATGCCTCTTTAAAACTTATGGCTACCAACAATTTGGGGCTAACTTTTTACGAACAAAAACAATATCAAGCTGCTTTACAAACCTTTGAAGAAGCACGCCAAAAAGCAGAAGCAGCAGGTGACAAAGCCCTATTAGCTATGATTTTCAACAACTTAGCGGCAAACTACAATCAGACGAAGCAATACCAAAAGGCGGTAGAAAATGCCGAACAAGGTTTGCAAATTGCCAAAGAAATCAATGCGATGGCTTCTATTGCCGATAACATGGGCAGTTTGGCAGTGGCTTATGAGGCACTTGGGGACTTACAAAAGGCACTTTTCTATCAGAAAGCACAGCAAAATTATCGCGATAGTTTGTTTAATATAGAAAAATCAAACCAAATAGATGCCCTGCTTTTGGAGCGCAAAAAATTAGAAAATGAGCGTTTGGAACAAGAAAATCTTTTACAGAAAAAAAGTTTGGAAAATGAACGATTAGAAAAACAAGACCGCGAGCGAGAGCTGCTTATCCTACAAAAACAAGCCGAAGCCGACCGTCTTTTTGCCTTAGCCCAGCAAGAAAAAGACAAACGCAAAGCCGATAGCCTCTATAATCAGGCGCAAAAGGCACAATTAGAAGCGCAAAATCTCAAAATTAGGACAGAAAAAGAACGAGCGGAAAGCCTTTTGCAAATTTCGGAAAAAGAAAGTGAAATCAAATTGCGAAATTATGCTTTGTATTTAGGTTCTATAATTGTTTTTTTTATTGCTTATCTTAGTTTTGATAGTGTATAGGCAGCGCGAAAGAAAGAAGCGAGTTAATCGGATTTTATCAGAAAAAAATGAAGAAATTACGACACAAAATGAAAAGTTGGCGCAACTGCATCAGACCAAAGACCGCCTTTTTTCTATTATCGCACACGATTTAAAAAGTCCTTTCCACTCTTTGAAAGGCATTTTAGCCTTAGCCCAGCGCGGACTTTTCACCCAAAAAGAGTTTGAAAGTGTTTTAAAAGAACTTTCTACCAACGTAAATGTCAATTTACACCTTTTAGAAAATATGCTTTTTTGGGCAAAAAATCAAATGCAACAAGCAGCTATATTGCCTGAAAAAATATTGCCACAAGAAACTATGACTCATATTAAAAATAAAAGCAAACTTTTTGAAAAAAATTTAGAAGATAAAAAACTTACATTAAAAACTAAACTATTATTAGAAGAAAGCATTTGGGCAGAAAGGCAGGTCTTGGCACTTTTGCTGCGCAATCTGCTTGCTAATGCGATAAAATACGCCTTCGAAGGCAGTGAAATAGAAATAAAAGTAGAGAAAATCGAGCAAAAGCACAAACCAATGGCACTTTTTACGGTTTCGAATCAGGGCTTGGGCATCGAAGCAAGGCAAAAAGAAAGGCTTTTTCTGCGCCTTGCCGATTCACAACAAGGAACGGCAGGGGAAAAGGGAACAGGCTTAGGATTGCTACTTTGTCATGAATTTGTCCAAAAAAATGGTGGTATGATTTGGGTAGAAAGCCAAATGCTACCCGAAAAACAAGAAAATGGCGCAAAACAAACGCACCTTACCAAATTTTATTTTACTTTGCCACTTATCTGAAAACTGCTTTTTTTTTCTTAAACCCAAGACATGAAAAATCCTACGCCCGAAGTGCTTTTAGAAGCCCTTGAAAAAGACATCGTCGCGCTCGAATTTGGAACAAGTCCTGCTAATTTATACGACCCCTTGCGCTACATGATGCAATTAGGCGGCAAACGGTTGCGCCCGATGCTTTGCCTATTAGCTTATCAACTCTTTGATAATCAGTGGCAAAACGCCCTTGTGCCTGCCATTTCTATCGAGGTTTTTCACAATTTTACGCTCATACACGACGATTTGATGGACAATGCACCCCTTCGTAGGAATCAGGCGACGGTGCATCAAAAGTGGAATCCGAATGTGGCTATTCTTTCGGGTGATGTGATGCTTGTCAAAGTGTATGATTTATTATTAGAAAAAGTGCCACATATTCATCTCAAAACGGTCTTACAAGCCTTCAATCTCTGTGCCGCGCAGGTTTGTGAGGGGCAGCAGTTGGACATGGATTTCGAGACCAGCGAAGGCATCAGCAAAGGCGATTATTTGAAGATGATAGAACTCAAAACCGCCGTTTTGTTGGGTTTTGCCTTAGAATTGGGCGGAATTTTGGGGGGGGCAAATAGTGAAGAAGCCCATCTTTTGCGTAAAATTGGGATAGAGGCAGGAATTGGCTTTCAGTTGCAAGACGATTTTTTAGATGTCTATGGCGACCCCAAAACCTTTGGGAAACAGGTAGGCGGCGATATTATAGAAAACAAAAAGACCTATTTGCTGCTCGATGCCTTAGAAAAAGCCAAAGGCGAAACGGCAAAAGAACTGCAATATTGGCTACAAGAAAACCAAAAACCCGCCGAAAAAGTGGCTGCAATACGCCAAATCTACGACCAACTCGAAGTAGGAAAAGCGACCAAAGAACGCTACCAAGCCTATTTTACCCAAGCCGTCTTAGGCTTAGAACGCCTGCCCCTTTCGGATACGCGCAAAAATCCGCTACGCAATCTGTTTCACACCCTTTTTATGCGGGAGAAGTAGCTCTTTAAATCAAAAACTAACTTCTTCACTAAGCGAAATAAAAAACTATCTGAAAATTTTAAAAACATTTCAGGTAGTTTTTGCTTTGTAGAAAATTATTTTGTATTTTGCCGCAAATAGGATTCAGGGCTATCAATTAGAAGAGAAACTTTATTTTTTATCTTATTTAACTATTTTTTATATAATAAAATATATAAAGTTTTCTCTTAAAAATATCATTTTTTCTACCTACACGATAAAATTCTATCTAAAAATCTCCCTTCGCTCATATCCCTCGCCACATGAAAACGATACTCAAATTTTTTCAATACTATTTCCTAATTGGGAGTTTTTATGCTTGCCCATTTTCTATTTTTGGACAAAATGCCTTGATAGATAGCCTACAAAACATATTACAAAAGAAATCATCTACAAATTTTGAGAAAATAAATATTTTCAATGAATTAAGTAAACAACTTATAAGTCAAAATTTAGACTCTGCGCTCTATTTTAGCCAACAAGCATACGTTTTGAGCTGCGAAATCGAGCATGAAAATGGTGCGGCTATGGCAAAACGAAATGAGGCGATGTATTGGTACTACAAAAGCGAACACAAAAAAGGTTTGGAAGCCATGCAAAAAGCCCACTATCACTATCAACAAGTAGGAGATTTTGACGGACAAATTATTAGCCTTAACAATTCAGGACTTTTTCTAAGGCTTTTAGGAAACTTAGAAGAAGCTATTTTATCCTACAAAAAAGCTATTTTATTATATGAAAAAATAGATAATAAACACCTGCTTTTTACAACTTATACAGGCTTAGGTGCATCATATCAGGGTTTGGGACGGTATAACGAGGCTTTTCCCCATTTTGAGATGGCTTTGCGAGTCTGTGAAACATCAAACGATACAAACAACTTGCCTGCTGCGCTTAGTAATTTGGGAAATATATTCTACTACCAGAAAGATTTTAAAGAAGCCTTAAAATACTACAAAAAAAGTAACTATATTGCTACTACTGCCTCCGACATTGCCTTTGCTTGTAATAACATTGGTGCAATCTATTTACAAGAAAAACAATATGATAGTGCTGCTTTTTATTTAAAAAAAACAATAGAAACCTCCCCCCATGCCTCTCTAAAACTTATGGCTACCAACAATTTGGGGCTAACTTTTTACGAACAAAAACAGTATCAAGCTGCTCTACAAACCTTTGAAGAAGCGCGAAAAAAAGCAGAAGCGGCGGGCGATAAAGCACTTTTAGCTATGATTTTCAACAACTTAGCCGCAATCTATAATAAGACAACGCAATATCAAAAGGCAATAGAAAATGCCGAACAAGGGTTGCAGATTGCCAAAGAAATCAATGCGATGGCTTCTATTGCCGATAACATGGGCAGTTTGGCAGTGGCTTATGAAGCACTTGGGGACTTACAAAAGGCTCTTTTCTATCAGAAATCACAGCAAATTTATCGTGATAGTTTGTTTAACATAGAAAAATCAAACCAAATAGATGCCCTGCTTTTGGAGCGTAAAAAATTAGAGAATGAACGATTAGAACAAGAAAATCTTTTACAGAAAAAAAGTTTGGATAATGAACGATTGGAAAAACAAGACCGCGAGCGAGAGCTTCTTATCCTACAAAAACAAGCCGAAGCCGACCGCCTTTTTGCCGAAGCTCAACAAGAAAAAGACAAACGAAAAGCCGACAGCCTCTATAATCAGGCGCAAAAGGCACAATTAGAAGCACAAAACCTCAAAATTAGGGCTGAAAAAGAACATGCCGAAGATTTATTGCGCTTAAATGAAAAAGAAACACAAATTTTATTAAAAGAAAATGAAATTAAATTACGAAACAATGCGCTTTATTTAACACTGCTTATTTTGGGCTTGCTGCTTGTTTTGGTTGTTGTGATTTACCGTCAGCGAGAGCGAAGGAAACAAGTCAATCAAATTTTATCAGAAAAAAATGAGGAGATTTCCATACAAAACGAAAAATTAGAGAGCCTCAATCAGATGAAAGACCAACTTTTTGCCATCATCGCACACGATTTGCGAAGCCCCATTATCGCCTTTCAGGGTATTTCGAAACAAATAGACTTCTTTTTGCGCAAAAATAAGCCCGAACGCATACAAGAATTGGGGGTCTTGATTCAAGATGCCGCCGAAAATGTAAATAATTTGCTGACTAATTTGCTTAATTGGGCGTTGGTGCAAAAGGGAGAAGTTTCATTTCAACCACAAAAATATGATTTATATTCGCAAATAGATGAGATTATTCGCACCTACACGCCTTTGAGTATTTCGTATCAAGTTTCGTTGGAGGCGCAACTTGCGCCTGCCCCCGAAGGTTGTTTCATTGAAGCCGACCCCAATCACGTGCATACCATTTTGCGAAATTTGGTGAGCAATGCGCTCAAATACACGCCTGAAAGCGGTAAAGTAAGCCTCAAAACTGTTTTTGAGGGAAAAACGGTTGCGCTTTACATCAGCGACACAGGTAGCGGCATGCCCGAAACGCAAATCAAACGCCTTTTGGCACAAAGCCAAGAGCCAAATCAAATTCAATCCGAGCGCGGACTGCGAGGCGAAAAAGGGGTAGGCTTAGGGCTAAATTTGTGTAAAGAATTTGCAAATCTGAATCATATCGAGCTTTCAGTGGAAAGTAAGTTGGGCGAAGGGACAACTTTTAGGCTGAAATTTCCTATCCCAAGTCAAGAAAAAGCCTTGTAGTTATTTTTTACCTAAAAATTTCTACGGCACTTTTTAAATCTTTCACGCCTCTAAAAAGACTTTCTACGCCATTTCTGCCTTTTGAGAAAACCTTTTTTACTTTCTTGCAGCCTTTAAAAACCTTTTAAAGTGCCTTCAAAAGGTGTTTTTTCCTAATTCAAACCACCACAAACCCACCATAAACAAAGAAAGATGAAAATTCTTGCCGTAGAAGATGAAAAATTATTTGCTTTCACGATTGAGCAAATTATTGATGAGCTGGGCTATCAATTAGTAGGCATTGTAGATAATGCCGAAGAAATGTTGCGCCTTTTTGCCGCCAATAAGCCCGATTTGGCACTGATAGACATCAATATCAAAGGTTCGATGGACGGTATAGAGGTGGCGCGAAGGATAAGTCAGTCGCAATTTGCTGTGCCGATTATCTTCATTACTTCTTTTAGCGACCAAAAAACCTTTGAAAGGGCGCGTGAGGTGCGTCCTTTTGCCTATATTGTAAAACCTTTTGATGAAAAAATGCTACAAAGGACGATAGAAATTGCCCTTTATCGCTATGCAGGCAAAGCCTCGATGCAAGACGAAAAAGTAAATTGGCAACAAGATGTCATGGTGCGCGATAGTTTTTTTGTCAAGACGGGAAGCCGCTTAGAAAAAGTAAAGATAAGTGAAATTTTATATGTAGAAAGTAATGACAAATACATAAAATTATATACAGAAAAAGATGTTTTTTCTATTCGCATGCCTTTAAAAGAGCTATCCGAAAAACTGCCCCTGACCGAATTTGTGCAGGTACATAGGAGTTATATCGTTCAGGCTGCCTACATAGAGGATATAGATTTGAAAGAACAAATGCTTACGCTCAAAAAACATAAAGTGCCGATTAGCAAGAATTTTTTAGAGCCACTTTTAAAGCGTTTAAACACCATTTAAACCGTCGCCGAGGGCGTTGCCCGTCGGCGAGGTTTTTCAAATTCTTTCTTTTTTGTGGCGTTGCCTGCACTGATGTTAAATTCTAAAAATTAGGGGCGAATATAGAGATAAGGTATTGCCTTATCCGCAGTGAGATTAAAATAAAAAAGGCTTTCAGACCAAATTTTATTTCCTTTCTAATTTGATAAAACAAAGCCTTTGGCAAAACTTAACATTGCTGACATTGCTCCTCGGCGCGGTTTTTCAAACCCTTTCTTTTCAGCCTGCGACCCATTTTAGGTATCGTTTTTTTACAAAAACTTATTTTTTCAAACGCCTCGCCGAAGGCTTAAAATTTTCTACGCCACTTTTTCTATCATTTCGCGGACAAAAAACGGCTTTTTACGCCACTCTCGAATTTGGAATTTTTAGGCTTTGCATCTTGCAGACGATTTCAAGCCATTTCTCTTATCCCCAATCTATTCTCTATGCTTACGATACAAAAACTTCTACTGACGCTCTTTTTTACGCTTGCTGCCTCATTCGCTTTCGCACAAGGCGTAGCCATCAATAACGACAACTCTACCGCTGATGGCTCGGCTATTTTAGACGTAAAAGCAACGGACAAGGGTATGCTCGTGCCGCGTGTTGCCTTGACAAGCACCGCAACTGCCGCACCGGTTGCCGCACCCGCCGCTTCACTTTTGGTCTATAACACCGCAACCGCCGGCGACGTAACCCCCGGTTTTTACTTTTGGAACGGTACGGCGTGGGTACGCTTGCAATCAGGTGCGTCAGCCGCAAGCGGCTGGGGATTGACGGGTAATGCAAGCACAGCCACAGACTTTATTGGCTCTATTAGCAACGAACCTTTTGTGATTCGCACCAATAACACCGAAAAAGCTCGCCTAACGCCTAAAGGCATTTTGGAACTTGGGCAAGGTACAGATGGCAGTATCCTTATAGGAAAAGATGCGGGCTTAAATGCTGATTTGCAAATTGATATATTTGGAGATGGTTCTTTAATAGTAGATGCTAATAATATGTTTGTTGGTTATCAGGCAGGATATAGCAATATGTCGGGACAAAATAACCATTTCTCAGGTTATCAGGCGGGGTATTCCAATACAACGGGAAGTCAAAATTATTTTTCAGGCTATCAGGCGGGGTATTCCAATACGACAAGCGGTAGCAACTATTTCTCAGGCAATTATGCGGGCTATTCCAATACAATGGGGGCTTTAAACTATTTTTCAGGCAATAGTGCAGGATACGATAACACAACAGGTAATGCCAATACTTTTGTGGGAAATAACACGGGAAGGAATAATACTACAGGTTACAGTAATTCTTTTTTTGGAAGGCAGGCAGGCAATGGCATTAGCACCGGTATTGAGAATACCGTTATTGGTCACAATACTTTAACGGCTACTGCAAACCATATTCAAGTTACGGCTTTAGGGGCTAATACCAATCTTACTACTGCCCGCACCAACGTAACACTTTTGGGTTTTGGAATCGCTAATGCACAATGCACGGCAAGCAATCAAGTGCTTTTGGGCAATACCGCCGTATCACAAATCCGCGCACAAGTAACCGCGATTACCGCTTACTCGGACGCACGCTACAAAACAAACGTAAGCAGTAACGTAAAAGGTTTGGATTTCATCACACGCCTCAATCCCGTAACCTACAATGTACGCCCTACCGAACTGCATAAAATTTGGGGAACACCTGATTCGCTTGTAAGCAAAATAGACCACAGCGAAATCGAAAAAACACGTCAAATGGGCTTTTTGGCGCAAGAAGTCGAAAAAGCGGCAAAAGAAGCAGGCTTCGATTTTACGGGGATTGATGTGCCGACTAACGACAAAGAAGTCTATTCCTTGCGCTACACTGATTTCATCATGCCTTTGGTGCAATCCGTGAAAGAGTTGAACGAGAAAAATAAAACACTCGAAACTCAAAATGCAGCTTTGCAGAGCGAACTCAGTTCAATGAAAGCTGAAATTGAGCAAATCAAAGCTTTGTTGAAAAAGGATTAAAATTTTTATAATAAAATCAAATATTTAATCATAATTTTTCAAAATAATGAAAAAAATAATTTATTCCGCAGCCTTACTCTTAGGCTTGCTCGCTTTCAAAAACAACGCTTTCGCACAAGGCGTAGCCATCAATAACGACAACTCTACCGCTGATGGCTCGGCTATTTTAGACGTAAAAGCAACCGATAAGGGCATGCTTGTGCCGCGTATGACACAAGCGCAACGCGACCTTATTGCCACACCCGCCATAGGTTTGCTCATTTTCCAAACAGACGCAACGGCAGGGTTTTACTATTTCAATGGTACAGTTTGGGTGTTCATAAACGCAGCAGGCGTAGCCGGTCCCGCAGGCGCAGCAGGAGCAAATGGTACGAATGGCTTAAATTCTCTTTCCCTGACCACTGCCGAACCCGCAGGCGCAAACTGTACAAATGGTGGCGTAAGAATTGATTTTGGCTTAGATGCCAACAACAACGGAACACTTGAAGCAGGCGAAATCAATGCAGCACTTACGCGATACGTCTGTAACGGTGCAGCAGGGGCGACAGGCGCAATGGGATCAGCAGGACCCATGGGAGCGACAGGAGCAGCAGGCGCAAATGGTACGAATGGCTTAAATTCTCTTTCCCTGACCACTGCCGAACCCGCAGGCGCAAACTGTGCCAATGGTGGCGTAAGAATCCAATTTGGCTTAGATGCCAACAACAACGGAACACTTGAAGCAGGCGAAATCAATGCGGCACTTACGCGATACGTATGCAATGGTGCAAACGGCGCAGCAGGCGCAGCGGGACCTGTGGGAGCGACAGGAGCAGCAGGACCAGCAGGACCCATGGGAGCGACAGGCGCAATGGGACCAGCAGGACCCATGGGAGCGACAGGAGCAATGGGACCAGCAGGACCCATGGGAGCGACAGGAGCAGCAGGCGCAAATGGTACGAATGGCTTAAATTCTCTTTCCCTGACCACTGCCGAACCCGCAGGCGCAAACTGTGCCAATGGTGGCGTAAGAATCCAATTTGGCTTAGATGCCAACAACAACGGAACACTTGAAGCAGGCGAAATCAATGCGGCACTTACACGATACGTATGCAATGGTGCAAACGGCGCAGCAGGCGCAGCGGGACCTGTGGGTGCGACAGGAGCAGCAGGACCAGCAGGCGTAGGTGTACCCGCAGGAGGAACAGCAGGGCAAGTGTTAACGAAAATCGATGGCACAGACTATAATACACAATGGGCTACTCCAAGTGGCGGCGGCAGCACACCTACCTTGCAATTGAGAGTACCCCAAACGGGAGGCATAAGTTACACTGTCGCAGGCTTTGAAACAGTGGCTTGGGGAACGCCTACAACGAATGTGTCAAGTCAGTTTAATACAACCACAGAAACTTTTACGGTAGCTACTACGGGTCTTTATTACATCAACGCATATTTTGCAGCATCTTCCTTACCTAAAGGTCATAACCTATTTTTAGAGGTGAATGGCACTTCTATTTCTCGTGGTACAGCGACAAATATTACCGAACCACTTATAACTGGTAATGTTCATGTAACCACCTTTTTAACCGCTGGTGATGTTGTGCGAATAAGAGTTCGTCATAATAATACAAGTGCAAATACTTCTGATGCCTCAGGTTTTTTTGAGGTCATTAAACTCAACTAAGCCTGCATTTGGGTAAAGTAAAAAACGAGGTCGCTGAAAATCGTACTGAATAGAGTAAGCACAACCATTTATTTTTTCAAATATGTTAGAAGCATTCATCGGTTCAATTGTTTTATTCGCAGGGAATTTTGCTCCCCGCGGCTGGGCTTTGTGCGAAGGGCAAATATTGCCAATAGCTCAAAACACTGCCTTGTTCTCTATTTTGGGAACTACTTATGGTGGGAATGGTCAGACTACTTTTGCTCTGCCCGACTTGCGTGGACGTGTGCCTCTTAGTCAAGGTCAAGGTCCTGGATTACCAAACATTCAATTAGGAGAAATGGGTGGACAAGCAACTGTTACGCTCATAACACCCCAAATACCTGCTCACACTCATACATTACAGGCTGCGAATGGAGCTGCAACGACAAGTACGCCTCAAAATGGCTTACTTGCTACTTGGAATGGTACAGAAGATTCGGAAGGAACAAATGTAACAGGACATTCTTTTGTTACAGGAGCAACGCCAACAACAACTCTTGCCCCTACCTCAATTGGTTCGGCTGGTGGTTCACAACCACACAATAATATGCAGCCTTACTTAGGTTTGAATTACATCATTTGTTTGGAAGGTATTTACCCTTCAAGAGGTTAGTTTTCAACAAACTGTTTAAAACGAGGAGGCTGAAAATCGTACTCAACAGAGTAGGCACAATTCTATATTTTTTTTACAAATGGAAAATCTGAGTTTGGAAGAATCTCGCAAATGGATATTCAAGTTGAATATTCACAACGCAACAGGAAAAACACTTGAGGTTGACGACCCTCGGCTACAATGGGGATTTTGGTACCTCAATAACGTTGATAACAGAGCTCCTATCAATGTTCCGTCAGGTAAAACAATCGAGGTATTGGGCATTCGTGCCGCAGATGGCACATGGACAGGGTATGAATGTTTTTGTCGATGGAAGTCAGATATTGGCTCAATAGAGTTGAAAGTGGATGTTCCTTTTTCTGGAAGTAATAAATCTCACTTAAAATCATTTGGCTTCCTTCGTGTTGAAGGTTGGGAAGACCTTCCCCCCAAGGGACACGAGTTCACAAGAACTATAACCATAATGGCATTATCCGATTCAGAGCAAGAGCAAGCTATTAACTTTGATAACGAATATGCCGAATATCTTTCCCTAATGAACCATGAAAGTGAGATGGTACAAAATTGGGAAATGTTTCGTGAGGAGATAAAGGCTACACACCAATTTAACCCATACGATAAAATTCCTTCAACATATCAATACCCACCTAAAAAAATCTACGTAGGGCGTAGCGAGGTTATTGAAATTGATAAACGCGAATGGGATGGCATAGGTGATGCAAAATACCAAACCTTGTATGAGAAAGAATACTTTGTCAAGAGGTATTTTGCCGTAGCTGGATACGCTATCAATACAAATCCTCGCGAAACTCAATCTATTCCCGCAGGTGTTAGTGTCTATACTGAAAGGACAGTAGATGTTCAATCGAGCATCAAAGAAACACTCGAATCATTTTGGTCTCTAAAAGTTAGCCTTGAGGCAGAGTCCAACAACAAAGTGTTAGGAAAAAAACTTGCGGCTAAACTTGAAGGCACTTTTTCTCAAAAAAGCGTTTTAGAGAAATCATCTTCTACTTTTGAAAGAAATACCCAAAAGGTGACAGTTGATAAATCTGCGCACGACAGATTATTTGTGCCTTGGGTCTTTTCACAATCCATCCTTATCTATAGGGAGAAAAAAGATGGAACTTTCGGTTTGGTTGCTGTTTCAGAGTGGGCAGACCTTATAGTAGATAAGGTGTATTCTGATAAGGGCTAACAGAGTAACTTACCTGCGACGTAAAGTTTGCTTTGCTCTCCTTCCTGTAATCTTTTTAGGGAGAACAACCAATTTGTTCTGGTAGCGAAAGCAAATCAAAGTAGATAAGTTATCATTAAACTTTAATTTTCATATATAAATTTAACAAATAAATTATAAAAAATAATTTATTTATTAAATTTATTAAAAATTAGTTTTATAAGTTTTTTATTTGTAATACAAATAATCCTCAAAAGACATTTTTACCTAAAACACCTACCTGCCTCTTCAAATGAAACTTCTAAATTTTACTCTCATGAAAAAAATAATACTGCTTCTGCTGCTTTTGCTGACGGTGCTGCCCTTAAAGGCGCAGTTTGTCAGGAACGAAGGGGCAAGCATACAAATCAATACAGGTACTTATGTACGCAGTGGCGAATGGACAAATGCCACCGCTACTTCTACTACCGCCCTAAGTGGCGAACTGCTGCTAACACAAGACTTGGTCAATAACGGTACTTTTGCAGGTGCAAATGGTTCTTGGTTGCGCTTTGTGGGTGGTGCGCTGCAAAATGTCGAAGGCACAAATCAGATTGCTTTGTCAAATTTGCAAGTCAATAACGGAGGCAATCATTTACAACTACAAAATCAGGTCTTGATAAATACACAATTAGACCTGACAAATGGACACTTGTTTTCCGATTTGGCGACCATCTTCTTTTCGCCTACTGCCCTCAATCCCGCAGAAACCAACGCCAATCGCATCATAGGTACTGCCGTCATGCAGGCGCGTCCGATTGGAGTAGGGGCGATGCCTACTTTCCTAAACGCTACTTTGGGTGCTGGCGCAGATGTGGGCAACGTTACCCTTACACGTCGTACAGGGACGCAAGGCATTATTAACATAGCAGGAAATACGAGCATTGCCTCCTATTGGACTTTCGAAACTACCGCTGGCGGCACGCGCGATTTGACACTCTCTTGGCTTTCCGATTTAGACAACGGCAAAGATTTGACCCAATTACAGCGTTGGCGCACGGCTTCCTATAATACGATTGCTGCTCCTTGGGAATTTCGGTCTGATTTGGCAAACCTAAGCGCACGGACACACACACTTGCGGAGGCTGCCCTACAAAACTCTTGGACATATTCTGACGCTGCCAATCCTTTGGGTCTGATAAGATGCGTCGACAACCAAACTGCCAACACAGTCGCTCTTGCTTGTACTTATACCCATAGCGACAATACTTGGAACAGTACCGTCAGTGCTATCGTAACAGGACTAACCTACGACCTCACTGGGGCAACAACGGCATCTGGACTTACCACCCTAAACGGCGCAGTCTTCAATTTAGGCGTTACCACCGTTACGGCTACTGCCGTAAGTCCTACGCTCTCACAAAGTTGTAGTTTCACCGTTACGGTTTCGGATAATGTAAATCCGACCATTACCGCCCCTGCTGCTGTCAATGTCAATGCTGACGCTACTCTTTGTACCGCTTCGGGTGTGGCTTTGGGAACGCCTACGACGGCAGACAACTGTTCTGTGGCTTCGGTTACCAATAATGCACCTGCTACTTTCCCACTTGGCAATACTACCGTTACTTGGACAGTAACAGACGGAAGCGGCAATATCGCAACGGCTACGCAAGTTGTAACCGTTACGGATAGCCAAAATCCGACCATTACCGCCCCTGCTGCTGTCAATGTCAATGCTGATGCAGGACTTTGCACCGCTTCGGGTGTGGCTTTGGGAACGCCGACGACGGCAGATAATTGTTCTGTGGCTTCGGTTACCAATAACGCACCTGCCATTTTCCCACTTGGCGCAACTACCGTTACTTGGACGGTAACAGACGGCAGTGGAAATACCGCTACCGATACCCAAATCGTAACCGTTACGGATAACCAAAATCCGACCATTACCGCCCCTGCTGCTGTTAGTGTGAATACCGACGC
>NZ_KE383886.1:29597-51279 GCF_000422585.1 Hugenholtzia roseola DSM 9546 | reverse complement strand
CAAATCGTAACCGTTACGGATAACCAAAATCCGACCATTACCGCCCCTGCTGCTGTTAGTGTGAATACCGACGCTGGACTTTGCACCGCTTCGAGTGTGGTTTTGGGAACGCCGACGGCTACCGATAACTGTACTTTTACAGTTGCAAATAACGCACCTGCTACTTTCCCACTTGGCGCAACCACCGTTACTTGGACTATCACAGACGGAAGCGGAAATACCGCTACGGCTACGCAAGTTGTAAGTGTAAGTTTTGCAGGTACTCTAAACTATTCTACCTCAACTTTCACCGAAAGTACGCCTACTTCGGGTCAGATGGGCAATAGCATTACGATAACTGCTCCTTGTCCCATTTTCGCAGGTGCAAATGGCGATGATTTTGTGGCAAATGGTTGGGTTTCAGTTACAAACATTCCCACAGGTCTGACGGCAGAGATTATCAAAATCGATGACCAGACCTTAGTGTTTTCTTTGTTAGGAAATGCTAATCCGCATACGCCAAATGAAAATGTAACGGATTTGACAGTTGTTTTCCAAAATGCTGCCTTTACTTCGGGTAGTGCTGCCACGATTGTAGGCTCTACACGCAACGATTTGCAAGTTTCTTTCCTAAATTCAGGCAACGGTGGCGGTGCATCAACGCCTTGCCCCGAAGTAGAAAATGCAGTAGCGACTCCGCTTTCTTCAAATTCTATTTTGCTCACTTGGGATTTGCCTAACGGTGTCGAGCGTGTAGAAATTAGAAGTGGTAATGACTTTATAGCCAGTGTTTTAGCTCCACAAAACTCTTTTGTCGTAGAAGGGCTAAATCATAGCACTTTGTACCGTTTCCAACTCAAAACGCTTTGCGGTTCGGGCTTTTCTAATGCCAATACACAAGAAGTAGCCGTTCGCGCTCGCACTTTGCCGATTGCAGCAAGCCTCGAATCAGTTCGCGAAGTTTGTGGCAGTGGTAGAGTGGTACTTTCCGTATCAGGTAAAACAGATTGGCAGGGCGTTTATCGTTGGTATGAAAACGAAACCGACACTACACCTATTTTTGAAAGTGCAAATGGTATTTTCGAAACGCCAATCCTAACCGAAAGCAAAACTTACTTTGTGAGCATCTTCGAATTGGCTCAGGAAGGGGCAAAAGTGCCTGTTATTGCCTTAGTGAATGAAGCCTACGAAGCGCGAATTTTGAATAGCTTATCGGCTGATAATGAACTTCTTAGCTGCGAAAGTTTCGTAACCTTACAAGGCGAAGAAACGGCAGGAGCGCGTTATGCTTGGAAACTCAATGGTTTTATTTTGGGAGGTGAAAACTTACCTTCTTTGCAGGCAAAAGTCAGCGGATTGTATCAATTTGTAGTCATTCGTGGCAACTGTATGGTAGAATCTGCACCTATTCGTGTGCGTTTGAAGGTTGCACCTTTGGCTGCGATTCAAACCCAAAACAATGCGGTTCGTTTCTGCTTAGAAACAGTTTTGAGTGCAGCAGCACAATCAAATCCTGATGCAGCGGTAAGCTACGAATGGTCTTTGAATGGTATTGTTTTAGGCACTTCTGCAACGGTAAATGCCTTAGAAACAGGCGTTTATGTGTTGAAAGTTACGGACAATCTTTTGGGCTGCTTTGCGACAAGCGAAAGACGCATCGAGATTTTGAACTTCCCACCTTCTGTCAATTTAACTGCCTCAAAAACAGCGATTTGCGAAGGTGAAACTGCGATTTTGAGTGTGCCACAAGTGGCAGGTGCGAGCTATTATTGGTTCTTAGATGATAGTAGATTGCCGCTTTCTGGTTCAAGTGTTGAAGTAAATGCTGGTGGAATTTACAAAGTTCGCGTTTTTACACCGAACGCCCCTTGTAGCGTAGAATCGGCTGAATTTGAGCTACTTAGCTATGTTGCGCCTGCCATTCGCATTGCGCAAAATGGCAATGTTTTGGAAGCGACACTTTCCGAAAACGTCCCTTTTGTATGGCAAATTTTAGATAGAAATTTGGGTACAAATGGTGAATTTGTAAGTGTATCAGGTTCGGAAAATCAGTTGATTTTTACACCTACACAAAACGGCAGTTATCGCGTTTTGGCTACCTATGGTCAGGATTGTCAGACGGCTTCGCGTAGCAAAACCTTTGCAGCGATTACTTTGGGTGAGGAGGAAATTCCTGAAAATCAGGGATTTAGCATTTTCCCAAATCCTACCCAAGACCGCGTAACGTTGCGTTTTGAAGCGAGCCAAAAAGAGTTGCAAATTCGCCTATATGATGCTTTGGGCAGAGAACTTTTGCGCCAAACTTGGACAAATGCGCAAGAGGTAAGCCTCGATTTGGGCAAATTTGCCAATGCCGTTTATACGTTGCAAATTGTTTCAGACCAGATGCAGCAAACGGTTAAGATTGTGAAGGAGTGATAAGTAAGATAAATTTAATGAACAAATTATCTTATTTTCAGTATCAAATAGCGACTTACTTTTGTAGGTCGCTATTTTTATTACAAACACAGCGACAAAAGCAAAGCCCTTATGCCTTTTTCACAAAAGAAAATCTTATTTTTGCAACATGGGTGCGTGTAGGCTGCGTTCTATCCATACCTTTTGGCTTTATCCTTTTGGCTTTATTTTGAATACCAATCTCGAAATCATGACTTTCCTTTCTTGTCTTTTTGCAAAAATGCAGGCTTTTTTTTCTTTGCAAAGTCATTCGTACTTGCGCTTTTCTATCTTTTTAGGTCTTCTATTTTATGTAGTAAGTCCAATTTTTTCTATAAATGGTCAAATTAAAGTAGTTCCACTTCCTTCAAAAAAAGGCATGAAATTACACAAAACAGCGGAAAACGAACGCGCTCCCTTTCTAAACCAAAACGATACTATTTTTACAACCCTGCCCTTTTTCGACGACTTTACAGGCGTTTGGTATCGCCAGCACGACACGCCCGACACCACACTTTGGCAGGCAGATAGCAGCACCGTGCTAATTAGCGGCTATATGGGAATTGCCCCTCCTTCCTTTAATGTGGCAGTATTCGACGGGGTAGATGCCTTTGGTAGCCTCTATAATGACGTTTTGGTAGCACAAGGCGAAACAGACCGCCTGCGCTCAAATTTTATAGACCTTTCAGAAAAAAACATAGAAGATAGTATTTTTATTAGTTTTTATTATCAACTAAAAGGGAGAGGTGAGCGTCCAGACCCCAACGATTATTTGAGTTTAGAATTTCAAAATGAAGACAGCCTATGGGTAGAGGTTTGGCGACAAAGAGCCTTTATTAGTTTGAACGATAGTATTTTTACGCAAGTGATTTTGCCCATCAATCAAACACAGTTTTTGCACCGTCATTTTCGTTTTCAATTCAAGTCAAGAGGCAGACAATCAGGCACTTACGACACTTGGAATTTAGATTATATCTATCTTGATGAAAGCCGAAATGCTACCGACAGCAGCAGATTAGATATTGCAATTAGTGAATATCCTAATTTTTTAACACAACCTTATACCGCCTTCCCCTACGCCCACTTTTGGAGTGATACCAGCCTTTTCACCATCGACACCGTTCGGGCAACGGCAAATAATTTAGATAATATTTTTAATGTTTTATCTTACCAATGTCGAGTTTCAGAAGCAGAAACAGGTTCAACTTTGGGCTTTTGGTGGGGTAAAGACTCACTCAAAACCACAACTTCGGACATCATCGAAGGCAGCCAACGCCAATATCCGCTTGTGGCAGTGCCTTATGTAGCTTTTTTGCCGCAAAATAGAGATAGTTTGACTTTAAAATATACGTTTGAACTAAACACCAGCGAACCCGACAGCATTTTTCGCACCAATGACACACTCTCGCAAACGATTGTTTTCAAAGACTACTATGCCTACGACGACGGCTCGGCAGAGTACGCCGCTGCCATCAACCAGAAATTTGGCAAACTCGCCTACCGCTACCATACGCCTAATCGCTTAGAAATGAGCCACATAGACATCAATTTTGTAGATTTGGGGGGCGTTTTAGAAAACCAAACTTTTAATCTTTTCGTGTGGAAAAAATTAGATACTGCACGCAGTAATTTGCGTGATTCGGTACTTTTGCAACAAAATATTGTAGTTCGATTTGCCGACCGTCCTAACCAATTTGTAAGGGTGCGCCTTTCACGCGACATCGCCGTACAAGATAGCTTTTATATCGGGATTCAGCAACTCACTGATTCGCCTTTGCCGATTGGTTTGGATAGAAATACAAATTCAGGACAAGAATTATTCTATAATGTTAGAAATGCTTGGCAAAAAAATGAAATTGTGCGCGGTAGTCTGCTCCTACGTCCTGTTTTTGCAGCAGGAAAAATTACAAGTTTGCCACCAGAGGAAAATATAAATTTTGATATAAAGCTTTATCCAAATCCGCTACATACGCCTTCTGTTCTTTTTTTAGAGGGTGAAATAGAAGAAGTTGAAATTTTTGACCTGCGCGGCACGCCCATTTTACAGCAACGCTACGAAACGCGCCAAAATCAAGTGGAAATTGCGCTGCCAGCCCTTGCAAAAGGACTTTATTTGGTCAAAATAAGAAGGGGAACGCAAATTCTAACCAAAAAAATGATTATCTTGTAAAGAATTGCCCCTATGGGTAGCGTTCTTTGACGACCTTCTCACTACCTTTTCCCTCGAAATATGCTCCAAATTGTTTCAACATTTGTAAAAAATCACGCCCTTGCTTTCAAAAGTGCTTGGGTGCATACTGCCGTTCAGCTTGCGATTGCCTTATTCATTCTACCAAGTAATGAATGGATTTACGCGCTTATTTTTCTTACAACTTTTCCTTTTATTTTATACTTTTCTTTTCAGTTTCCTATTTTACCTCTGCTAATTATTGTTAGCGAAAAAATAACAAATAAAATTTGGACAAAAGAGCAACTTTTTCTTAAAAATTTTGGCTCTAAATTCATTCTCGCCCTGCTTGGCGTGCTGACGGCGTGGCTACTCTTAGCTCCCCTTGCCGCACTTTTGAGCCAAACGCCACTTGAAACCCTAAAAGAGGTCAGCATTTTGGTCTTCAAATACGGTTTTATCAGTCTTTTGCTTGGCGAATTTGTTAGACAACGCGCGTTTTATATTGATATTTATGGGTAGTTTTAATCTATTATCAAAATAGAAACACGTCTATTGCGTGCGGGATTTCGCAAATCGAGGGGCTTGGTATCGCCAAAACCTACTGTTTCGAGCCTTTCGGGTGCGATTCCCTGCTCACAAAGAAACGCCTTTACCGCTTGGGCGCGTTGCTTAGAAAGCCTCACATTAAATTCTGGATTGCCTTCTGCTACGGTCGCGCTTGTGTGTCCTTGTATTTGAAGGCGCAATTCTTTGTGATTTTTTAGCAAATTTAGCAATTTATACAATTCAGTATAAGATTGCTCTAACAATTCATTGCTATTTTTTGAAAACAATATATCAAGTGTAAATTCTTCTTTATTTTTTAAAATTCTACTTCTATCAAAAATAAAAGTAGAAGAAATTTCTATTTTGCTCAAATCTTCTTTCTCCAAAAATGAAAAGTTGGATGCAGGCGCAATGTCTGAAAACAAGCCCTTATCTGCACTCGCAAGCCAGTGATGCCCCTTTAAATCTATCTGCAAAGACAATGCGTTTTCTGTCGGAGTTGGTATTATTTCTTTTTTATTTTTAGATTTGAATATTTTTAATTTTGATGAAACAGAACAAGGGAAAAAATACAGAGCTTTTCCTACCGCCCATAAACCTTTATCCGTAGCAAGCAGTTGAAAATATTGACAAGTTATATCATTTGTTTTTTCTATTTTTTTGAAATTTTGGTATAAAAAATGGGTGTTGTGGTGGGTAGTAGAAATCCATAAATCGCCTTTTTTGTCCAAAGTAAGGGCATGAACGCGATGTTTCTGCCACTGCATCAGTTCAAGAAATCGGTCTTGATAGAGTTGAAACAAGCCATTATCCGTCGCAATCCAAACTAAACCTCCTGCCGTAACTAAAAGGTCATTTATTTCATTACTTTTCAGTAAAGTATTTTTTTTATTGTAATATTTCAATTTTTCCACTCCTTTCTCCTCTTCAAGCAAAATAAGCCCTGCCCCGTCAGTAAGAAACCACTTTCTATTTTGTCCGTCTATCACAATTTTTTTTATCAGACATTTTTTATGAGAAAATTCATTTTCTAATTCTATATTAAAACTTTCCCAAATGTCATTATTTTTTTTACACCAAATTTTAGGCTCTGTTTCGCATTTGCCCAGCCATACATTTTGCGCCTTATCCAAAGCCAAAGCCGTAACAGTACCTAAGGAAATAGGGGGCGCGGCAGTGGAAAGCGCGAGCAAAATTTCTTCTGTATTGCCTTGATTATCAACACGATAAAGCCCATTTTCAGTGCCTATCCACTTCTGATTTTGTGCATCTATGGTAAATGCTTGCACTCCTTTTTTCTGCCAAAAGGCTGCCTGCTCTTTCCACTCAATAGGCGGAAGAGATTGCGCTTTCATATAAAAAGAGAAGCTAAATAAAACTAAATAAAAAAATTTAGTTTGCAATTTTAAAAGCGTTTCCTGTGTAAAATACGGCGTTTTCATATCGTAGTTCGAAGTGATAGTTTCCTGCTTGAAGTTGCTGCCAAACAAAACTGCGCTTGCCTTCTTCAAGTCGGATTCGTTTGGACTCTCTAACCTTTCCACTTTCATAAAGCCAAACTTCAATCTGAAAGTTCGAGGAGAGCGGTTTTTTTAACTTTTCTTCTAATTTGAATAAATTTACTAACATATCAATTTCTATTTCTTTCACTTCTGAAACTTTATGCGAAACATCTCCTTTTAAAAAGACTTGCTTTCCCTCGTGTTGATAGGTGCATTGCATAAAAATAAAATCTTGATTATCTACATATTTTTTATATTTATTAAGTTCTAATTTCAAACTTTCATTTGTACTTTTTAATTGCTCATACTGTCGTGCTAATCCTTCACCTGTCAAGCGCAAAGAATCTTGTGTATAGCGCAATCTCCTTTCTGCCTCCATTTTTGCTTTTTCTGTGTTGGCTAAATTTAATTTTAATTCTGTAATTGTTTTTTCTTGTTCGTAGGAAATTTTAGACTTTTCTTGTATTTCACTCAAACTTGCCGTATAAACAGAAAGCAAAGAATCGTATCGCTGCTCTATGCTGCCTACACGTTCTTGGTCGTATTTTACCTGCCTTTGAAAATCCTCGAATCGCTTGGTCAGTTCTTCTACAAATTTCCTTTGTCTTTCAATTTCTTTATCTTTTTCTGTATCATTTTGTTCTTGATTTTGAAAAGGGAAAACGGCTGCTACCTTTTGTGAATGTTCTTCTTGGGAAGAACTCTCACAGGAGGTAAGCATTGAGAATAAGAAAATAAAAGCTGCCGAAAATACAAAGTTTGTATAAATATTCATTTTTATCCGAACAAAACGTGAGAAATGTGCCAACCTTATCTAAGGCATCAAATCCACTGTGGAAAGGCTGCGCATAGATAGAAGGCTTATTTTCAAAAAACGTTCCATGTCTTTTTTTTCATATTTTGACTCTAAAAAATGATAAGAAATCGCAGAAAAACGCCTTTTTTAAGTTTGCTTAGAAATGCGTATCTTCGCATTTGAGCGCAGGAGCTATATTAGAAAAAAGACAAAAAAACAAGATATTCTCTAATTATGATGCAGAGTCAAATTATTTTTGTAGAAAATTGGGAAAAAATTTTCAGTGATTTTTTCCAAAAATACAGTTCGGTGAGTGTCTTGGTAGATGAAAATACGAAGGTGGCTTGTTTGCCTATTTTAGAACCAGCTTTATCTAAAAATTTAGCAAGGTCGTCTAAAAGGCTACAACTGATAGAAATTCCTTCGGGCGAGCAACACAAAAACCTCGATAGCTGTATCAAGATATGGGAAAAACTTACTTCATTCGGAGTAGATAGAAAAGGGGTTTTGCTAAACTTAGGCGGAGGGGTAGTTGGGGATATGGGCGGTTTTGCAGCGGCTACATACAAAAGAGGTATCGCCTTTTGGCAAATTCCGACAACCCTATTGGCACAGGTAGATGCCTCTGTGGGCGGAAAGTTAGGCATTGATTTTCAAGATTTTAAAAATCAAATTGGCATTTTCGGGCAAGCAGCACAAATCTGTATAGACCCCATTTTTTTGGAAACCCTACCTGAAAGAGAGCTTCGTGCAGGCTGGGCAGAGGTAATCAAACACACTTTAATTGCAGACAAAGCCGCTTTCTTTGATATTTTTACACAAAAATTTGACAAAAAACATTGGAAAACTTACATCAAAGCCGCAGTAGCCCTAAAAAGTCAGATTGTAGCACAAGACCCCTTAGAAAAAGGCTTGCGCAAAATTTTGAACTATGGACACACAATCGGGCATGCGATAGAAAGTTTTTATCTCAAAACCCAAACGCCACTTTTGCATGGGGAGGCAATTTTTTGGGGCATGTGGGCAGAAAATTTTGCCGCCTACCATAAAAAAATGCTTTCGGAAGCCGATTTAGAAACCATCAATCGTACTATACTTTCTCATTTTTATCCTACAATTTTTGTCAAAAAAGAAGATATTTCAGCCATCGCTCGATACGCTTTGCAAGACAAAAAAAATGAAGATGCCCAAATTTTAGGCGTTCTTTTAAGTGAGATTGGAAAAGCGCATTACGACCAAGCCCTTTCTCTTTCCGAAATAGAATACGCTTTGGAAAAGACAATAGATTTTGTGCAGCATTACAAAAATTAGAGTTTCCCCAAAAAAAGCCCTCCTTTCCAAAAAGAGAGGAGGGCTTAGGTGTGTTTGGCTTTTGCACCTCTGGGAAAGAGATGGGTAGCGCAAAGTTTTACAGTGGGAAGGTATTAAACTTCAATTTCTTGTCCGTCGTGGTCGTAGAAGTGATACTGTGTGAGTGCCAAAGAGGTGTCTTTTTGGATTTTTACCCACTTAAAGTATTTAAAAAACCATCTGATTTGCTTGGAGTACAAGCCTTTTGTAAAAAATGCATGTAGATACGGGTGCATCGCAATCGTAATGCCCTTACTGTTTTGTTTGGTTAGGAGGTCTTCTACGCGCTCCTCAATTTGGTCTGCCACGCCGATAGTTGCCGAAATTTTGCCTGTCCCATCACAGGTGGGGCAAATCTCGCGGGTAACGATATTGAGTTCAGGTCTGACTCGTTGGCGGGTGATTTGCATCACGCCAAATCGCGAAAGCGGTAGGATAGCGTGTTTGGCTCTATCGCGCTGCATATAGCGTTTCATTTCGCTATAAAGGAGCTTTCGATTTTCTGCACTCCGCATGTCTATGAAGTCGATGACAATGATACCACCCATATCGCGCAATAGTAGCTGTCTTGCAACTTCACGTGCGGCTTCCAAATTGACCTTAATCGCCGTCATTTCGGGGTCTTCTTCGCGGCTTGCCTTCGCTCCGCTATTGACATCGATGACGTGTAAGGCTTCTGTATGCTCGATGACCAGATAGCCGCCAGAGGGCAGCGAAACGGTTTTGCCGAAGAGCATTTTGAGCTGTTTTTCCACTCCAAAGGCTTCAAAGATTTTGGCACGCCCTGTATAATAACGGACGATTTTCTCTTTGTCGGGGGCAATTTGGCGGATAAAGTCTTTGATAGTATCGTAGGTTTCGTCGTTATCGACGATGATGCTATCAAAACTCTCGTTCAAGATGTCGCGCAGGATAGAATTGGCACGGTTCATTTCACCGATAACTTTATCGTTGAAACGCGCCTTTTCTAACTTTTGCATGCCCACTCGCCATTTTTGGGTGAGGTCTTGCAAGTCGCGCTCAAGCTCGGCAATTTCTCTATTTTCGGCTACCGTTCTGACGATTACGCCAAAACCTTCGGGCTTGACTGAATCCATCAGGCGTTGTAGGCGTTTGCGCTCGTTTTTGTTGGTAATTTTGCGCGAAACCAGCACGCGCTCGTCGAAGGGAACTAAGACTAAGTAGCGTCCTGCAATAGAGAGGTGTGCCGCCAGACGCGGACCTTTGGTAGAAATTGGCTCTTTGATAATTTGTACCAAAATGGGCTGCCCTGCTTTGATGAGGTCGCCGATTTTGCCCAACTTATCAATAGGCTCTTCTTTAAGCACTTTTGGCGTGTAGAGCTTGTCGCTAATTTGTCCTAAACGTACCATTTGTACGTATTTAGAGAGGGAACGAAATTGAGGACCTAAATCCAGATAATGCAAGAAGGCATCTTTTTCGTGTCCGATATCTACGAATGCGGCATTTAGCCCAGGCACAGTACGGCGCACCGTACCCAAAATAATATCTCCTACTGTAAATTTTTTGCCACTATCATCGTAATGAAATTCAACCAGATTTCTATCTCGCAAAAGCGCGATTCTACCACCTGTTTCGGTAGTATTGATAACTAACTCGCTGCTCAAGGTATTGAATCGTTTAAAGATGATAGCCTAAGAATTGCATGCAAAGGAAAAGCAGGGGTTGTGTCCACGTTTGGATACAAGGGCGTGCTTTTCGGGACAAGTTGGAAGGTATAAAACTATACGACTTTGCCAAAGCAGGGCTGCAAGGCAGGCTTTGGCAAAGCTTCGAACTTGGGACAAAGCGTCATAAGGAGCAGGTGCTACTTATTTTTTCTTATGGCGGTTCTTACGAAGACGCTTCTTGCGTTTGTGCGTAGCGATTTTATGTCTTTTGCGTTTTTTTCCACAAGGCATAATTTTGAATGGTTTTGATATGAATAATAGATTTATGAATAGAAACGGAATTGCAGTTCTAAGAGCCTTTGAAAGGCAAACAGAGCGTTTTTGGGGTAATGTATTAGCGTAAGGGTACAATTTTGCACCCAAAGCATTACAAATAGCAAAGATACAACTTTCACCTGAACTTACGAAATTTGTTTTTTTGCGTAAGCCTTTTCAAAAACCAACAAACTGCCGTTAGCAGGGCGAAACAACTTCTTCTAAATCAGGTATTTAGCCACAAAATAGTGTGTAAGTAGGATACGTACTCACCCCAAAAGCGGCAGTATCTTGCTGCACAAAAGTCCTTTTTTAGAATTGTTCTAAATAACTTTTAGCGGCGTTGATAAGGGCGGGGTCGGTGCTTTTTGCCACGATACCTTCCAAGAGCGGACGCGCAAGTTCCTTTTTCCCTGCCTGTGCGTAGGCAGAGGCTAAGGAGAAGTCGGCGTACAAATCGTTGGGCTTTAATTCACATACTTGTTGGAAATAATCGACTGCTTTTTGGTACTGCCCCGATTCCATAGAGAGAAGCCCTAAGTTTTCGAGAGTCGTGAGATGTTTGGGGTTGATTTCCAAATTCTGACGCAAAAGCGCAACCCCTTTCATGGGCGTGCTGGTGCGCATGTAGGTCATTGCCAATTCCGCTTGTGCTTCCAAAGCGATAGGGCTTTTGGGGTCTTGTTTTTCGAGAAAGACCTGATAATAGCTTTGCGCCTTCTCCGACATCTGGGCTACGGTCTGCTGCTGCAACATAAAACGCACTCCCTCGTAGTAGGCACGCGCGGCGCGTAGGTGCGTGCTATCCGAAGGAAAGCGCGTCGCCAAACGGTCGTATATCGCGGCTGCACTATCGAGCTGTTGGGCAAGGGTGTAGAGTTGTGCTACCGAGTCTGCCCAGACCTGTGCCGTTTCGAGGCTCTGACTTTGGGCAAAATCTGTTTTCCACTGTTCCAACTTGGCTTGTTCGGCAGGGGCAAGTTCTTTGTTATGTGCCTGATTTTGAGGCGTTTCTGTGGCAGTTTGCGTCTGTTTTGCTGCTACTTCTGTGCCTTCTTTTTTTAGCACACCTTTTGGCAGGAAAGCCAAAAGTAGGATAGCCAACAAAGCCACGCCCGATAAGAGATATTGCGGACGGCGCATAGGATTAGGCTTTCAAAGTTTTAGAAGTGGTTTTGCTGCTCTGTTTCATCGGCTTGGCAGTTTCCTGCGAGCGTGTAGCGGCTTGTGCCAACATCTTGTCGTTGTTTTTGATGCGCTCGATGAAGGTCTTAGAAGGTTTGAAGCTGGGAACGTAATGTGCGTCAATCCAGATAGGCTCGCCTTTGGCTATATCACGCGCCTGCTTACGCGCTCTGTATTTATTGACAAAGCTGCCGAAACCGCGCACATAGAGGCTATCGCCCTCTTCCATCTTTTCCTTCACCACTTCGAAGAATTCTTCTACGATTTGCTGAACGCCCTCCTTGCCGAGTCCCGTTCTTTGTGTTATTTCAGCGATAATATCTGCTTTGGTCACTTGCTTAGAATTGTTAAATTTTGAGTAATAACCTAATAATCAAGGCTTTTAGGGTTGCAAAGTTACGGCTCTTCTATCTAATTCGCAATACTTTTCTTTTCTTTTTAGCCTGATGTACTTACTTTTTCAATCCACTGCCTTTCTATTTGGCGTAGGGCGCGATAAACGATATAAAAATTTAGAAAAAAGCCAGACTACCAAACTTAAAAAAAACACTTTTCCTATGAATCTGTCTTTTTATGTCTAAATTGAAACCCAAATCGAGGTAGGAAAATCCTATTAGAAAGAAAACAAGGCGCACACCTGCCTACGCTAAAATGGGCGAGCGCATTTTGATAACTTCTCACCCCTCGCACTGCGAAGTTGTTTTCAAAAACCTATATTTTGGCGCATTTTTTCGCCGCCCTATCGACCTATGGTTTTCTAAGAAAGGGAAGGGTTTTATGCGATTGATAGATAAGTTTGTTTTTAAGTTGAAGAAAAGTTGTTATCCTTCAATATTTTTATCCACTTTTCCAAATGAAAGTTTTTGATTTCAGTAGAACTTTTCGCGTCTTTAATTAAGTTTTTGGTATAAGCATCTACAAATTCTTGATAATCATCTATAAAGCGCAAATAATATTTTAGTGTTGTAATAATTCCATTGGCTATGATGTCAATTCCCTGCGTTTTTTTTAGTTCCAAGATATAGTCTGTAACTTCTTTTTCACTTTCGACACTTTCAAAACCATTTGTAGATGTTGTCAGAATGTAGTATCTATCAATTTTTACCTTTTGTGTTTTCTTTGCAATATCAAAAATTAAATGCTTATTTATTTGAATATTGTGTTTGATTTCTACAATTTCAAAAGGTTTATTATCAGTTGTATAAACCTCAATGTCCCCAAATCCGTGTTTATCCGACGAAGTATGAACCTCTAAGGGCAGAAGTCTTTTGTTTTTGTATCTTGCGAATTTGGGAAGCAATATTTCATAAATCGCATAAATGGCTACCACAGGCAGACGAGAACTTTGTTCTGTTTTAAAGTGTGCTTCCAACATCTTGATAATCAGATGGATATTCAAAGTCGCCACCTTTTTACTGTGTGCCTTTGCACGCTCAAAAAGCACTTTATCCTTTTCTGAAAGTGCAATTAATTTTGCAAAAATATAGTTTAAATAATCTTTGGGGTTCGCTTTTTCTTCTTCAATTTGCTCAAAAACATTCAAAAAAGAAACTTTCAGTTTTTTATCGCGAATTTTGAGATTTGCTCCTTCTTCTTTTGTCCATCTGATACGCTCTCTTGTTGATAAAGTCAGAAAGGAACTCTCTTTGTTGGCATATTTTGGAAAATTATCTTTAAAAAAGGGCAAGGTAACTTGTGTGTCTAATACCCTTGCTGAATAGCCATTTTCAAAATCTATTCTGTGCAGACGAATGTCTTGGGTAGGGCTACAAATTTTCTTAACGAGGCTTGTTACTAAGGCAGAAACAAGAGATTTATTACTATCTATTTTATCAATTAGTATATCAATTTCTTATTTGATATTGTTTGAAACTGTGCCAAAATCTAAATTTTGAGCCATTTTATAGGCTTCTACTAAAACCTCTTTTTCTGTCATAAAAATAGTTCTTGGGTAAGAGTTAGAGATTGTTTTAACCGTTCATTTGCTAAATTCACGTATTCGGGATTGATTTCAATGCCCAAATAACGACGTTTTAGATTTTTGGCGGCAAGGCAGGTAGTACCACTTCCGCAAAAAGGGTCTAAAACCAAATCATTTTCTTTACTTAGTAATTTTATGAGTTCCTGTATGATATAGAGAGGATAAACCGCAGGGTGTGCATTGTCTTTGGTTATTTCAACAGGGCTTTCTATAATATCTTTTTTTAGCTTATTACCCAAAATTTTAATCACTGTAAAACCATTATTACGGATTTGGTTATTCCTGCCCCCTTCCATTCCTCCATAAGCCTCCTTGTGAACGCCTTTTATTTTCATTCGAAAACTATCAATTTCGCCTTTCTGAACCAATAGAATTGCATCTTGTAGGGCTTTGCGAGCATTTTCTTTTTGCAGCTCACTTAAATCGGATTTGTCAATGATGTCGAAATATTGTTTGCCTAATTTTTCTGTGGGCTTGCCCCTGCTTGCTTTATTAAAGTCGTCTAAATGCTTTAAATAGTTTTCTAAGTCAAAATAATAATTTTTAGACTTGGCAAAAACGAAAAAAGGTTCAGTCGCTTGTATCAACTTACGCCTATCCTGTCGGGGCGTTGGGTTTAGTTTTGACCAAGTAATTTGATTGATTAAAAAAACAGACTTATTTTCAGTTGCTTTGATGGCGAACTTGTAGGGCAACAAAGACAACGCTCCCTCGATGTACTTATCGCCCAAGTTAAAGACAATGCTCCCCGTAGATTTCACTACTCGCACACACTCGAAAAAAACAGCCAAGATATTATCTAAATATGCCTCCTCTGTGTCTTCATTGCCGATACCTAAATCGCCGTTTCCATAGTTTCTTTGTTGAAAATAAGGCGGCGAGGTAATGACCAAGTCAATACTTTCGCTTTCCAAATTTTGCAAAACACTCAAACTGTTGCCCACAATAATTGTATCGGTTCTTGCTTGCATCTTCAAAGACTGTTTATTTACCGTTTGGGCAAAATTAAGCATTTTCCAGATACTTTCAATCCTACCAGAAAGAAAACAAGGGGACAGTTTTGAGGTTAGAAAACCTATAACGCTTTACTTTTTCTACTTTGTAGGAACTCTACCCCTCAAAATTGTTGGACAAGCCAAGTGCCAATTCCCAAGAAATGCACAATCGCGACCAAAAGAATGAAAATAAGCAACAAACGCACCCAATAGTTCGCCTTTGGGTGAGTGGTTACGAAGCGCACCGCTACCCACGTTCCCACAACTTGACTAATTGCCAAAACGAAAGCCGCCTGCCAAACGATTTGTTTTTCATAGACAAATAAAATAAAAGCAGGAATATTTAAAATAAAAGTAAGCAGCAATTTTATCGCATTTGCCGTTTTCATATCGTAGCCCCCAAAAGCAACAAGCAAGACCAACATAATCACCCCTACGCCTGCCTGCACAAAGCCGCCATACGCTCCCACCAAGACAAAAAGCAGAACAAGCATTATTTTCTTGATGCCCCTAATCTCTAAGGGTTTGTCGCTCTCTTTGAGCCACCGTTGGGGATTTTGCAATACCAAAAAAAGCATCAAAAGCATCGTAAATCCGATACTTCTATTGAGCCAAATCTCATTGACTTTTCCCAAATAAATGGCAAGTTCTGCCCCTAAGATTGCGCCCAAAGTAGTAGGCAAAATCAGCCACCAAAGCGAGCGCACCCCCACGCTGCTGCTTCGCAAAGAGCGATACCCTGCCAAAGTTTGCAGCAACACGCCCACGCGATTCGTGCCATTTGCCAAACCCGTAGGCACAGACTGAAAAGAGAGTGCCGAAAGGGTCAGCACCGAGCCGCTTCCTGCCACCGTATTGATAATGCCCGCCACAAAGCCCGCCACAATTAGCACCAGATTTTCTATCAGAAGGGGGAGTAGGTTTTCCAATTTTTTATTTTTTGTGTTTAAAAACTTTATTTTAAAATGATTCAGGGCTTAGAATAATCTCTATCCTGCGATTTTTTTGTCGATTTTCAGGGCTATCATTTTCCACAAGGGGGATTTGCTGCCCCCTACCCGAAGGCAAGACCTGTTTAGGATTGACACCCTGCTCTATCAATAGGCGCGTTACGGCTGTAGCCCTAAGCACACTCAAATCCCAGTTATCGGAAAAAGGCAGGGTCTTGTTCGTAACGGGAATGTTATCGGTATGCCCCTCGATGCGGATAAAAAGGTTCTTTTTTTCAGATAATATTTTGGCGATTTCTTTCAAAATCGTGCTTCCCTCGCGCTCTATCTCTATGCTTGCTAAGGCAAAAAGTGCGTTGTCGGGCAAAAGAATATGAATTTTGTTTTCTTGTAGGGAAAGACTTAGGTTTTGCTTTTCAAACTTTTTGAGTGCCTTTTCCAATACCTTCAAAAGTGCCTGCGCCTCTGCTTCCTTTTTAGAAAGTTGCTGCACTTGGCTTTTGGAAAGTTGCTTTTTCAGACGTGCATTTTCGCTTCGGGCTACCTTTAAAAGTGAGTCGCAAATTTCCGTCATTGCATTAGCTTCAAGAACCCTTACATAGGCAGATGATAAATCGTCGAACGACCGCATGTTTTCCCACTTCAAACTATCAACGCGCTTTTCTAAAATTTCTTTCTCTAAAATAGCCTTTTGTGCCTCATTTTCAAGGCTTTGTTTCTGATTTTGGAAAGTCTGTTGTTCTTCTAAAAGAGCCTGTGTTTGTCTTTGTAGGCGTGCTTGTTCTTCCAAAAGCCTTTCTTTTTCCAAAAGCAAACCTTGATACTGCGCTTTGGGAACACACGCTGTCAGCAAGAAGGCAAAAATAACATTGCCGAATAAACATAGAATCCCCTTTTTTTGATTGCCACTACGCCGCCGATTGTCTTTTCTGTGCATCTTGCTCTGTTTTTAAGGGTTGTAAAAATCTAAAAAAATGATATTCCCTACCAAATCTAAACAAATTTAGCGAAATTTGCGCAAACACTCAAAAGTAGTAGCCCCTTTGGATATGTCCCCTTTCGAAATACCGCAACACTTGGTACTAAAAGGCAAATTGTACCCCTTAGAAAAGCCTCTGGTGATGGCGATTCTAAACCTCACGCCCGACTCTTTTTATAGCCACAGCCGTTGCCACTTGGAAGAAAGTCTGGAAGACCTCCTCTTTAAAGCCGAAAAACACCTGCAAGAAGGCGCGACGATTTTAGATGTAGGTGGCTACTCTACGCGCCCCAACGCGGCTCACATTTCCGAAGAAGAAGAAAAAAAGCGCGTGCTGCCTGCTATCGCAATTTTACAAAAACACTTTCCCGAAGTACCGCTTTCCATTGATACTTTTAGGGCAAATATCGCCAAAGAAGCCGTAGAAGCAGGCGCGGCAATGGTCAATGATATTTCGGCAGGCAGCCTCGATGCCGCTATGTGGAACACAGTAGCCGCCCTGCAAGTGCCTTATGTGCTGATGCACTCACGCGGCACTCCCCAAACAATGCAAAATTTTACCGACTATGCTGATGTAGTTCTCGATATTTATGCGTATTTTCAAGAAAAAATTGCCCTTGCCAAAGAAAAAGGCATACAAAATCTTTTGATAGATGTAGGCTTTGGTTTTGCCAAAACCCTCGAACAAAACTATCAAATCCTACAACATTTGGAATATTTCCAGACCTTGGGCTATCCGCTTTTTGTGGGACTTTCGCGCAAGTCTATGATTTATAAAAAGCTCGGTGGCAGTCCGCAGGAGGCTCTCTTTGGTACAATCGCCCTCAATACGATTGCGCTACAAAAAGGGGCGAAGATTTTGCGCGTGCATGATAGCAAAGCCGCCGCCGACATCATCAAGCTATTATTTTAACTTTTCAAAACGGTACAATTTGTTTTTCTTCTTAGGATAAAAACGCTCTCCTTTTCAAACCCAACTCTTTTTCGTATGTCCTCAAAAAAAAGTCAACTCATCAAAAAAATAGGAATCGGCATAGGCGTCGGATTGCTCCTTTTTTTGGGCGCACTCTTGCTCGTCCCTACGCTCTTTAAAAAACAAATTGGCGATAAAATCCAACAAGTGGCAAATGAAAAACTCACTGCCAAGCTGCATTTCGCCGATTACGACCTCTCCTTTTTTCGCCACTTCCCCAAACTAAGCGTAAGTTTAGAACAACTTTCTATCATAGGCAAAGAAGAATTTGAAGGCGATACACTCCTCTATGTGCCTGATTTTGAGCTTGCTCTCAACGTAAGCAGCCTTCTAAGTGATAAGATGGAAATTTATGGCATCTATCTAAAAGAGCCACTTGTAAAGGTGAGAGTTCTCAAAAATGGAAAAGCCAACTACGACATCTACCAATCCGAACCCGAAACCCAAACAGAAACCCCAAGCGATACGGCAGCTTTTCAGATAGGGTTAGAAAAATGGGTAGTAGAAAAAGCTAACATTTTCTACCAAGACGATACGGCAAAAATTACGGCAAAAATTCAAAACCTAACCCATGAAGGCAGCGGCGAAATTATGTCGGCTCTTTACGATTTAGAAACCAAGACCGAAATAGAAGCCCTCTTTTTAGAAATGGACAAGAGTGTCTATTTAGCCAATCGCCCACTTTCTGCCGATATGGTCATGGCAATGGATATGAACAATATGAAGTTTAGCTTCAAAGAAAACCGCTTCAAAATCAGCGACTTTTCCTTTGGTTTTGATGGATTTGTGCGCCTACCCAACGAAAAAGTAGGCGAAAAAGCAATGGAATTAGACCTCACCTTTGCTGCCCAAGAAACGACCTTCAAGAGCCTGCTTTCGCTCGTGCCTGCCGTCTTTTTGAAGGGCTACGAAGATTTGAAAGCGGAAGGGAAAGTGGCTTTCGAAGGCTTTGCCAAAGGCGAATTAGATACCGAAGCCGAAAAATACCCTACCTTTTCACTCAAACTTTTGGTAGAAAAGGCAAGGGTGCAATATCCAAACTTGCCTGCTGCCATCGAAAACATCAACTTAGATGCACAAATCAGCAATAACACCCCCAATTTGGAAAATACCCTGACCGACTTGCGCCAATTTTCGCTCAATTTTGGTGGTGCAAATAAAAATCCCGTTAGTGGTAGAGCCAAAATTGTAGGGCTTTCTACCTACGATATCGATGCCCTTGTGAAGGCAGAAGTCAATTTGGGCGAAATTTCACAATTCTACCCTTTGGATAGCCTCGAATTGAAGGGACTCTACAAGCTCAACTTGCTCGCAAAGGGCAAATACGACGAAGCCACCGCCCAAATTCCGACCCTCGATGCGCAAATGAGCCTGCAAAATGGCTATGCCAAATCCTTAGCCTATCCCATTCCGATAGAAAACATCGAGGTAGTGGCGCAGGCGAAAAATACGACAGGCAAGATGGAAAATCTTTCGGTCTTATTAGAAAAAATCACCTTTGCGATGGAAAACAAGCCCTTTGAAGTAAGCGGAAATACAGAGGGCATAGAAAATTTGAGCTACAACCTAAAAGCCAAAGGCAGCATAGATTTGGAAAAAATGCTCAAAATCTTCCCCATAGAGGGCATGAGCCTCAAAGGTTTGCTTGATGCAGACATTCAGACACAGGGCAATTTGGCTGCCCTCGAAGCCGAAGCCTACGAAAAACTGCCTACACAGGGGCGCATGAGCGTCAAAAACTTGGAATACCTTTCCACCGACCTGCCACAAGGTCTGCGCATTAGCCAAGCCGACCTAACTTTCACCCCCAAAGAGATGAAGCTCAACCAATTTGACGGCTTTTTGGGCAAAAGCGACATCAAATTACAAGGGGCTTTGTACAATTATTTAGCCTACGGACTTAGCATGGCGGGTCTGAAAGAAGGAACAGCCATTTTGCGTGGCAATATGACCCTGCAAAGCAAGGTCTTCGATACCAATGAATGGATGAGCGAAGAAGAAAACAGCACCGCTACCGCTCAAAATACCGCTAACGGCAGCACTGCAAGCCAAGCCGATTCGGTCAGTGGCGTAGTAGAAGTTCCCAAAGACCTCGACTTTACCTTCCAAGCGCAAATAGAAAAAGTTTTGTACGATAACCTAACGCTCAAAAATGCGCAAGGCACAGTACGCATCAAAGATGGCGAAATCAATTTCACACCCATGACCTTTGAAGCCGCAGGGGGCAAATTCACTATGGGCGGCAGCTACAATACACAGGATTTGGAAAAACCGCTTTTTGCCTTCAACATCGACATCGCAGAGGCAAATATCGGCGAGGCTTTCACCGCCTTTTCTACCCTGCAAACCTTTGCGCCTATCATGCAGCATTTGGAAGGGACTTTTTCGCTACAAAATTTCCAATTAGCAGGCGTTCTCAATCAAGACCTCATGCCTGATTTCACAACCCTTTCGGGGCAAGGCGTAATGCGCGTCATTGATGCAGCCTTCAAAGACAACCTACCTGCCGTAGAAGCGATTAGCAATTTTACAAGTATCCAAAAAATTCGCAATTCGCAATTTAAAGACCTGATAGTCAAGACCAAAATAGAGAATGGCAGACTCAAAACAGAGCCTTTCGAGGTAGCCTTAGCACAATACAAGGTAGGATTGGCAGGCGACGTAGGCGCAGATGGCAGCCTACAATACAAGGTCTTGCTTGATGTTCCCAAAGAAGAAGTCGTTTCAAAACTCAACGGCTGGACAGGTCTGAACGCCAACGACATCAAGGGCGAGCGCGTGCAGCTCAATTTCAACTTGGCAGGCACATACCAAAAACCCATTCTGACCTTAGACAAAAAATCTACCCAAGATTTGATAAAGGCACAGGCAGGAAATGCCCTTCAAAACTTAGTTTCTGACCTCTTCGGCGGCAATAAAAGCGCAACCGATTCTACCACACAAAAAAGCGATTCTACCCAAAAGGCTGCTCCCAACGAAACGCTCAAAGACAAGGTAGAAGAAAAAGCCAACGATGTCAAAAACAAGGTCAAGGACAAGTTGCGCGGCTTAGGGGGCAAAAAATAGGTTGCTAATAGATACGCTTTATTTATGACAAAAGTAGAAAAAAGCCTTTTCCAAGAAGGGCATTATTTGGGCAGACCCGCCGATTTTGCCGACAAAATCATCAGCCGCAGGATTCGGCTTTTGCACACGATGCCCGATTTTTTTGGGAAAGGCTACTCTTTGATAGAAATTGGCTGTGGGGCAGGCGCGACGCTTTTGCAGGTTGCGCCTGCTTTTCAAAAAGGCGTAGGTATCGAAATTTTTGAGGGACACGCGCCCCTTTTTGAAAAATACAGACGTGAATTAGGGGTAGAAAATGCCACTTTTCGCGTTTTTGACGTAGAAAGAGAAACTCCCTTTGAAGAATTTGATAGGCTCATTAGCTTTGAAGTCATCGAGCATCTCAATTCGGAGGAAAGTGTGCGCTTTTATGCCCAAACACTAAAAAAGGGCGGCTTAGGCGCAATTTCTGTCCCCAATAAATGGTGGATTTTCGAAACGCATGGCGCAAAGTTGCCGCTGCTGCCTTGGAATCGCGTACCATTTTTCTCTTGGTTGCCTACGCCCCTGCACGAGCGTTGGGCAAATGCACGCATCTACACACGCAAACGCATCAAGGCGGTGTTAGAAAAGGCGGGCTTGGAAGTAGTGGAGATGCAATATGTTACTGCCCCCTTAGATGTTTTGCCCGAATCGGCTTTAAAAAGGTGGCTTTTGAAGTGGATTTTCAAAAATGATACGACAAAATTCCCCTTTCTTTCTACGGCAATTTTTGTGTGGGTGCGAAAGCCCTAAACTCTTTTTCGAACACAGAAAACACAGATTAGGCAGAATTAAACGGATTTTAAA
>NZ_KE383886.1:0-29312 GCF_000422585.1 Hugenholtzia roseola DSM 9546 | reverse complement strand
AAAAAATTCGTGCTTATTCGTTAAATCCGTAAAATCCGCGTTTCTTTTTCGAACACAGAAAACACCGATTAAACAGGTTGAAACAGATTTTAAAGCCAAAATTCGCGTTTATCTGTCAAATCCGTTAAATCCGCGTTCTATTTATATGTTCTATTTTTAAAAATAATTTTTAAACCTTTACTTTTATGAATCCAATAAGCCCCGAAATGCTCATCATCAAAATCTTGACTTCGCAACGTGCAGATGAGGTTTTGAGCCGTATTCACTTCAAAAAACAATATACCGAAATGGTCAAACGCCTGCACCCTGACGTATGCGATTTGCCAAAAGCACATGAGGCTGTTGTGAAATTAAATTTATTTAAGGCACAATTAGAAAAGGAAGTAGAAGATGACGCAGGGGTGATTGTCAAAGTTGATGCGCAAAGCTATCTTTTCAAAGGCGAAAAAGAGATTTTAGAAAAATCCTACCAAAATTACCAGGCACTTCTTGCCCTAAAAGATGATGCCTCAAAACACTTTCGCAAATACCTACCTACCCAAATGAGTTGGCAGGGTGGCGGGCTTTTGGTACAGACAGGCGAAGAAAGTGCTTTGTGTTATGATTTAAAATTAGAGGAAAAACACGTCGCTTGGGCAGCCAGCCGTATGTTGGAATTTGTGTCTTGGTTGCATCAGGTCGGATATGTGCATGGGGGGCTTGTGCCACAAAGTTGGGCAATTATACCCAAAACGCATGGCATGGTCTGCCTTAGTTTTTATCACCTCACGCCTTTGAATGGCAATCTGGAAACGCTTTCGGGTGCTTATTCCGATTGGTATCCGTCGTCGGTTTTTGCCGAAAAAAAGGCAACTCCAAACCTTGATTTGAGCATCATACAAAAAGTAGCCATTTCACTTTTAGGCGACCCTTCGGGCGCAGGAGTCAAGCTCAAAGCCACTCACGACGAAAATCTCATCAATTTTTGGATACAAAGCCATCAAGAGGCTTTCACAACCTATGAAAAGTACCGCAAATTGTTGCAAGATTTATATGGCAAGCCCAAATTTTACCCTTTGACCCTATAAAAACAGAAACCTAAGCCCTTTTGAAAGGGCTTAGGTTTTGAAAAAAACGCGCTTTTATTTCTTAGTTTTCGGTAAGAAGCGCACGCGAAATAACGATTTTCTGGATTTCAGACGTACCCTCGTAAATTTGGGTGATTTTGGCATCACGCATCAAGCGTTCCACGTGAAACTCGCGTACATAGCCATAGCCACCATGCACCTGTACGGCTTCGGTAGTAACTTCCATCGCTACCTGTGAGGCATACAATTTCGCCATCGCGCTGGCTAAGGCGTAGTCTTGTTTGGCATCTTTGAGCTGGGCTGCTTTCAGACAAAGCAAACGCGCCGCCTCGATTTTGGTAGCCATGTCTGCCAATTTGAAAGCAATCGCTTGGTGTTCGTGAATGGGTTTGCCAAAAGATTTGCGCTCTTTTGAATATTTCAAAGCCAATTCGTAAGCCCCTGACGCAATCCCTAAGGCTTGTGCCGCAATACCAATTCTGCCACCGTTGAGGGTTGTCATCGCAATTTTAAAGCCTTCGCCATCTACTCCCAAACGGTTTTCTTTTGGCACTTTTACGTCAGTGAACATCAAAGAGTGCGTATCAGAGCCGCGAATCCCCATTTTTTGCTCTTTCTTACCTACTGCAAAGCCTTCCATGTTGCGCTCTACGATAAGGCAGTTGATACCCTTGTGGCGTTTTTCTACGTCGGTTTGTGCCATGACCAAATAAATGGAGGCACTATTGCCGTTGGTAATCCAGTTTTTTGTGCCATTGAGCAAATAGTAGTCGCCTTTATCTACGGCTGTGGTGCGCTGCGAAGTGGCATCACTACCTGCTTCGGGTTCGGAAAGGCAGAACGCGCCAATGACTTCGCCCTTTGCCAATGGGGTGAGGTATTTTTGCTTTTGCGCTTCTGTGCCATATTTTTCCAAAGCCCAACAGACAAGGGAATTATTGACCGAAACCACAACCGAAGCAGAAGCATCAATCTTAGAGAGTTCTTCCATCGCCAAGACGTAGGAAACAGTGTCCATGCCGCTGCCGCCATATTGAGTAGGGGTCATCATACCCATAAAGCCTAATTCTCCTAACTTTTTGATTTGCTCGGCAGGGAAACGCTGCTCTTCGTCGCGCTCGATAACTTCGGGTAAAAGTTCTTTTTGTGCAAATTCGCGAGCCGCATCGCGAACAGCCATTTGTTCTTCGGTGAGAGTGAAATTCATATCAAAAAAGACGTTTTTGAGGTGCGTGATTAGAATTTGCCAAAATTACGCTTTTTTCAAGAAAAAGCCCAAAACTGTATGCCTTATTTTTTTAAACGCCTTTGTCTAAGGACTTTGTTTTAAACCTACGCACTTTGAAAGCCCAAGCACAGTGTCGTTAAATTCTATGTAGCGCGAAGCTCCAGCTTCGCAAGGCAGTTTTATATAAAAAATTAGGACAAGGCAGTACCTTGTCCCTACATCTGAATTGCTTATTTTTCTACAAAACTCACCTCTATTTTATCGTAATAAATTTGTGTAAGTCCCTCAAAACCAGAATCTGTGCCGACAATAAGCCAAGCCTTTCCTGTGGCATCAGTGCGAAAAATAAAGGGTTCGGGGCTAATTCTTTCTATTATCGTATAGACAAAATCCTCGTGTTTGTTGTGTCCGATATGCCCCAAAAGTTGCATATCTGCGCCGCCAACCGCCTGATTTCCTTTGTCTATGTTCATGGTATAACCCTCATAGCCCAAACTATCGCCGTCGGCTTGTTTTTGAGGTTCGATAAGGGTAACGCCTGCCTTCAAATAGACCGAACCACCAGGGCTTCCTCCTATGCCGATTGAACTTTCAGGCGCATTATTGGCAAGGGTAATTTTGAAAATGACCTCATAATCGGTATTGGGTTTGAGGTCTTCGATTTGCTTTTTGGCAAACATAAAAAGGTCGTCGCTACGGTTATGCCCTTGTATCATCAAAGCCTTTTCCTGCGTGTCCAAAGGTTCGGGTAGGCTTCTATGCCCGAAGTCGAGTTCGTAAATCTCTTGTCCTGTGCGCGGCAGGTCGGCAAAATCTACTTGCCAGCCTTCGAGGTTGTCTTTGAAATAATAGAGCTTGTCTATTTGTGGCTTGGGCAAATCTACTTCCTTTTCACTACAAGCCCAAAAGGAGAAAAGTGCAAATAAAAACGCGAAGCCTAAGCTTATTTTTTTCATAAAAATTTGTTTTTTTTGTTCAATAGAGTAAGGTAAAAAAGACTTTTACAAGCCTCTTTTCCCCTTACGCAACTTTTTTGGGAGGTGCTGCAAAAAATTAGTGCTTGATGCAAAATAGGCGAGCAGTTGGTTTTGGCTTATTTAGCGATAAATCCCTAACTTTGTCGCTACAAAGGCTTTCGCAACCTGCATGGGTTCGAAAACATCTCCTCTCTAATTGAAGCCTCAAACTGATGAAAAAATATAGCTATACGCAAATGCAGGACACGCGCTCAGGTTTTGGCGCAGGGCTGCTCGAATTAGGAAAGACCAACCCCCAAGTCGTGGCTTTGTGTGCCGACCTGACTGGCTCTCTGAAAATGGACGCTTTCCAAAAAGCCTTTCCAGAGCGTTTTATTCAGGTAGGGATTGCCGAAGCCAATATGATGGGCATTGCGGCAGGGCTGACCATTGGCGGCAAGATTCCTTTTACAGGCACATTTGCCAATTTTTCTACGGGTCGGGTCTATGACCAAATTCGTCAATCTATCGCTTATTCGGGCAAAAATGTCAAGATTTGCGCTTCTCATGCGGGGCTGACGTTGGGTGAAGATGGCGCAACTCACCAAATCTTGGAAGATATTGGTCTGATGCAGATGCTCCCCCACCTGACGGTTATCAATCCCTGCGACTACAACCAAACCAAAGCGGCTACTATCGCGATTGCCGATTGGCAGGGTGCTGTTTATTTGCGCTTCGGACGACCCAAAGTTCCTGTCTTTATGCCTGAAAATGAGCCGTTTATTATCGGAAAGGCGCAAATTTTACAAGAAGGAACGGCAGTTACGATTTTTGCCACAGGGCATCTGGTTTGGGAAGCACTTTTAGCGCACGAAATCTTAGCCGCACAAGGCATTTCTGCCGAAGTCATCAACATTCACACCATCAAACCTTTGGATAGAGAAGCCGTTATCAAATCGGCAATCAAAACGGGCGCAGTAGTAACGGCAGAAGAACACCAAATTCGCGGCGGCTTGGGTAGCATCATTGCGCAGGTCTTGGCAGAGGAAAAACCTACGCCTATCGCATTTGTGGGCGTGAATGACACCTTTGGCGAAAGCGGCACACCCGAAGATTTGATGAAAAAATATGGCTTAGATGCCAAAAATATCGTAGCCAAAGCCCTGCAAGTGATAGCCAAAAAATAAAAACCTCCCTCACCCTCGCCCTAAGTCGGTTTCGGCTTAGGGTTTCTAAACGCCATTTTTTTATGATACGTTATTCAAATCCTTCGCTCAAATTAGAAAACGCACGCCAAAATAGTGGCAAAGTGGCTTGGCGCAGCCCTTCTAACATTGCCTTAGTCAAATATTGGGGCAAATATGGCTTGCAGCTACCGCGTAATCCTTCGGTGAGCCTCACCCTTTCGGCTTCCTATACCGAAACAACACTCGCCTTTTTACCACGCCAACAGGCTTCAAAAGCGCGTTTTGATAAAAAAATCAGCCTCGAATTTTACTTTGAAGACCAGCCTGCTCCTGCCTTCGAAGCCAAAATAGAGAAATTTTTAGAAAGCCTCCTACCCATTTTTCCTTTTTTAGCCGACCTACACTTAGAGATTTTCTCTCACAATTCATTTCCACATTCGGCAGGCATTGCTTCCTCTGCTTCGAGTATGGCGGCATTGGCGTTGTGTCTTTGCTCGATGGAAGAGGTGCTTTTTGGCACAACCCTCACGCAAGACGATTTCTATCAGAAAGCCTCCTTTTTGGCGCGTTTGGGTTCGGGAAGTGCCGCCCGTTCTATCCATGGGCGAGCCGTCATTTGGGGCAAAACCTCCAAACAGTGGGAAACCTCCGAAGAGTGGGGCGTGCCTTTTGAAGCCCTGCACCCTATTTTTGAAGATTATCAAGACACCATTTTGCTTATTCACGAAGGCGAAAAAAGCGTTTCGAGCCGCGCAGGACACGCCCTTATGAATCAGAATCCTTTTTCAGCCATTCGATACGAGCAGGCACATAAGCACGCCGTTTTGATGTTGGAAGCCCTACAAAGTGGCGATTTGGAAAAATTTATAGACATCACCGAAAAAGAAGCCTTTGTGCTTCATGCCCTCATGATGGTTTCCGAGCCATCTTTTGTCTTGATGAAACCCAATACGCTAAGAGCCATCGAAGCTATCCAATTTTTCCGCCAACAGACGCAAATTCCGATTTGCTTTACCTTAGATGCGGGACCGAACGTGCATATCCTCTACCCTAAATCATATCAAGAGCGCGTTCTGCCTTTTATCAAAAGCGAACTTGCCCCCCTTGCCCATCATAGCAAATACATTTTAGACCAAGTAAGCGAAGGTAGCATTGCTTTGGATTAAATTGCTAACCGTCGCCGAGGGCGTTGCCCGTCGGCGAGGTTTTTTTTAAAACTTGTATTTTTCAAACTTTTGTCGTTGTTCGTGCGATTTTGCTGCTGCCTGCGTTGCCCGTCGGCGAGGTTTTCCAAACCTTTTTAGAAACGCAAGTAAGGCTTGACCTTCTCTAACTCCTCTTTGGTGAAAGCCGATGATTGCAAGACATCTTCCCAAGTGCGGTAGTTGCCATGTTGTTTTCTATAATTTACCAAAATACCTGCTTTTTTTCGTATGTAAGGGTGCGCACTCAAAGCCTTGTAGTCGGCTTGGTTGAGGGAAATGGGGGTGATGTCTTTGGTTTCGATAAAAGTTTGTTTTTCTAATAAATCAATTACTTCGGGCGAAAGTCCGTACACCTCTTGAAGTTGGGCATGGCTATGAAAGCCCCCTAAACTGTTTCTAAATTTGACAATGCGCCCTGCCAAGACTGCGCCTATGCCTTTTAGAGCCTCCAAATCAGTTTCGTTAGCCGTATTGAGGTTGAAAAGGGGAATGGTGGCGGTTTCTTTTTTTGTTTTCGAATCCCACTTCGGTTTTTCACTATTTGCCAAAAGGCTATCTTTTGAGTAGGAAGAAGAAGATTTTTCGCCGTACTTATCGCCGTACTTGTCTTTTTTGTTGGCGTATTGTTTCTTTTCCCATACAAAAGTGTCGGGCAGCGTAAAAAATGGTGCAAGGGCTTGATAGGCTTGGGCAGGAAAGCCCCATATTTTTTGTACGTCGCTTTTTTGTCGGAATTTGCCTCCTTTTCGCAAATAATTTTCTATGCGGGCAGCTAATTTTGGCGAAAGCCCTGCTTTTTGCCAATCTTGCGCCTGCCAAGTGTTGGGGTCGAAGGGCGAAGTAGGAAGGCGCAACTCTATTTTTTCTTCGCTTAATGCCGCCACTTCCAATAATTCGGCGAGGCTGTCGGCTTTGGCATCATATACTCCTCTTTGGCTCATTTCTACCCTCAATTCAGACTCTATATTGCCCTGCAAACGCTTTTTTTGTGCAAAATGCACCATAAAGGGAAAGACAAAAAGTAGGGGCAATAAGACCAACAAGCCCTGTATCTGGCGTTTGGGAAAACCAAAATGCTCGCGTAGCCATTTTTGCAGGTGTATCATCTTACCGTTGCATCTAATTTTATATCAAAAATCATTTCATATCAACTACTATATTTTCAATATCATCTATCAAAGCCGCCTTTACTTCGCCCGAAGGGTAGAGTTTGAAGATGATAAGGGTGTATTTGTCTTGGTGGTCGCCCACGCCAATGCGATAGCCGATAGCCGCCAAAGCAGGATTTACGCCAAAGGCTTTACAGTTGGGCAAGACGTGTCCGATAGCAGGCGTTTTTAAATTGGGCTGACGGGAGCTAAAAAAGATATTTTCTTTCAGACTTTGCAGCAAAATTTCATTGTGCATTTTTTTGGTATCGATGTCATACAATTCGCTACTTTCCAATACCTTGACACGCGCCGTCAGGTTGTCGGCTATGCTACGTCGCTGCTCCTGCAATTCATAGTAGGCGTAGGCGTAGGAAACGCGCAATTCGTCCATCAAAAGATATTCTTTTTCTAAATCTTTATCGCTTGCGCCGTATGCTTTTCGGTATCGTATCAGGTGGCTCAATTCGGCACGCAAGCGCGTTAGGTTTTCTACATAAGGCTCTAATTCGGCAGGCGAAAGATAGTGCGCCGATTCTTCGGTGAGTTTGAAGGCGGAAGCCTCCGAAATAAGTCCGTCAGTTGTACTTTTGGGAGGGGTCAGTTGGGCAAGGGCGGCACTATCCAAAGTAGGCTGCCCTGCGGCAGTGCTATCCGTTTGGGCAAATAGGGTTTGGGTAGGCGCGAAAAAAAGACTCTGCCCCACTTCTATTCCTGCCCCATAAAAATAAAGCATCAACAAGATAGCTTTCCAATAGTACCCTTTCATTTCATTGCTTAAAAATAATAACTGCCAAAAAGCAGCAAAAACCTGCGCCTTCTCAATTTAGACACAAGCCCTCGATACTGTCAAGTTTCGAATAGAAAACCATCTGACCTTACCGAAGGCTTCGCATTAGTAAAGGTAGGCTTTACGCCCTGCCCAAGATACGGCTTGGACATTCAAAGGTTGTAAAGGTACTAAGATAACGCTAAATTTTGGTTTCTTCGTATTTAGAAGGGCATTTCAAAAGAATTTCTTTGACAATAAACTGTTCGCCTTTGAAGTTTCCAATTACGACGACTTTTTCCGAGCGTTTGAAATCCTGCATAGAGGCAGGCGGATTGCTTGTAACTACTTTTTGGGTCTTCCCTTTTTCATCTACCAAAAGGAAAGCCATGTAGTTGGGGTCGAGGGTAGGATTGTACTCAATGCCTACAACTTCGCCTTGTGCATCACGCGGCAGTTCGCCTACGATATGAAACTTATCGCTATTTCCTGCTTCGGCGCGTGCTTTTGCATCTTCAAAAGCAAGATATTCGCTGGTATTGCCTGCTGAGGAGAAAATTATCCCCGCTACCAAAGCCAAGACCACGACTAAGATAATATGTTGAGTCTTCATAAGAATAGAAATTTAGAGAATAAAGCCAATAGATACGCTAATAAAACCTCGCTTTCGCGGTTGCAGTTTGGGAAGGTTAGTCTTTTTTTAAGGACTCTTCCTCTTTGATTTGGCGTTCAAGTTGGGATAAACGGCGTTCGAAAACAATGAGATATATCACCATTCCTAAAAAAATAGTAGCCAAAACAGCCACTACTACATAAATTTTGCCTTCACTGCGAAAAGCGTCTGCCATTTCTACTTCCTGATTTTGATAATCGCGCTCCGTAACGGCAATCTTTCCCTGTGCCGCCACCTGCCCTACGGTAGTAAAGGTTGGTAGCGCAAAAAGAAGCCCCAAGGCGAGCAATAGTGCGTGTAATTTGTTTTTCATCTTTTTTGCCTGATTTTACTTTGTCTGATTCGATGCGCAAAAATACGCTTTTTTGAGTAGAAAGCAGGAAAGCATAGTGGTAAAAAAAGTGAAAATCAAGGCTTTAAAAAAGTGCCTTCCACGTGCCTTTGAGCCAATTATATTTCAGGGTAGAGGGCAGGGCTAAAAACCAATAGCGATTCAACTCTACGGCAAAAGAAGGCTGCATATAACAATTTATGGCACAACCCTGACAGGCAGGCATTTTGCCCTCCATAGCGATAAGATCTTGAATATCAGGCTTTTGGTATAATTCTTTTAAGCGGTTTTGAATAGGAAAACTTTTCAGACCCAAATGATAACAAGGCAAAACCAATTCATTTTCTGGTGAAATCACAACCGTTGTGCTGGCGGCTCTACAAATGGGGTCGGCTACCTGATTGCCTCCATTTTGGCGCAAAGCCAAGAACGCCGCATTGAGATACACGCCTTTTTTATTTGTCCAAACTTTGAGTTTTTGTAGTGAAGCAGGCGATAAACCTCCGCCATTCGCAATCTGATTGTAGTCAAAAATCGGATTGACTATCAAAACCGCCTTGTGTCTTTGCGCCAATGCCCACATAGGCTCTAAATAATGCAAATTTTCCTCGAAAACAGTAAAAAGAATATCGGGTCTTTCTCCTAATTTTTTAGCAATAGCCAAACTTTCCATCACCGAATCGAAACAAGATACGCCCCGAATGGCATCATGGGCTTCTGCCGTAGGCGCGTCTAAGGAAAAATGCAGCATATCTACCTGCCCTTTTAGAGCCTCTGCAAATTTGGGGTAGCGCAGGGCGTTGGTGGTGAGCGTTGTGATGAAACCCATTTTTTTTGCCATCTGAAAAAAATCGGCAATTTTTGGGTGCAAAAGCGGCTCGCCGCCAGTAAAATCGAGGACGCGCACCCCTAAGGCTTTCAAATCGCGTAGGTTTTGCCCTACCTCCTCTATCTTGACAAAAGGCGAAGGACGCTCCCAAATATCGCAAAAATGACATTTTGCATTGCAGCGATACGTTACGTAGTAGTTGCACAAGAGAGGGGAACGAACCAAACGCATGGCAGGTGAAAGATAGTGAAAAAAGACTTCTTGTAGAAATACCCCAGCCCAAAATGCAGTGGCGTTAGATTCTATAAAAATCTTGTCTTTTCAAACTTAGAAAAAAACAAAATAAACAGAACCATATAGACAAGACAGAGCAGCAAAGGCAGTACCTTGTCCCTACAAATGACCCTATTTTTTAGAACCTAACCCAATTACAAGCGGCACGACTGGGGTCAGAATCAAGACTTATTCCTGCCCTTCGCCCTCTTCTAAGGGGCGCAAGTTGCGTGCGCCAATGCGCTCATCAGGCGAACGATAGCGGAAGACTTCTAAAATAGGCGTTTTGACGATTTCGATGATTTCATAGGGGACAAGCATCGTTTTTAGCTCGTTGGTCAGACGGTCGTAGGCATCTTTGAGGTCATTTGCCCCTATCAAAATCAGGTTTTTGGTTTCTTTTTCCTTGCCCTTTTTTTCGTCGATGGTTACGTAGCGGACTTTGCAACGGAAGTAATATTGTGTGTTCGGATACGTGAAAACATCGATGAAGTTCATACGATTTGCCGCCGAAACGTCAAATTCGCCTTGAATGGTGTTGCCGACTTCTTCGTACATGCGTGCTTCGGCATCAGTTAGCGTCATGGCATCGGTTAGGTAGGTATCTTTGAGTTTTTTGACAGTGCCATCTTCGAGTTCCTTATTATAACTCACTTTGCAGAGAAACCAATAGTTCATAAGCGATAAAAAAAGATTTGGGGAATGGGTAGGAAAAGAAAAGCAAGCCAAATATGCAACCTTTTTTTTACTTTTCAAAAAAAAATAACAAAATCGCGCCTATTTAGGCAATTTACTACCCAGAGCCTTATTGTATGAAAAACGATATTTTTTTGCCCAACCCCACCTCTACAATACGTACAAGCACTGCAAGTGAGATGTCAGCAGCTCCTTTTTCTATACTTGCCAGCAAACTTTGCGTAATGCCCACGCGCGTAGCAACATCTTGCTGTGAAAGATTCGCTTCCCTACGCGCCTCTTTTAGCATCTCACCAAACAAGAAAGCCTTTGCATTTGCTTCAAAAGCATCTCTTTTAGGCGTACCTATCTCGCCATATCGTTTAGACAGGTGGTCTTCAAGTGTCGTTATTTTTTTCATGCTTCTTTTTCTGTTAAGTATTTTTGCTTTAATACTTCTGCTTTTTTAATTTCATTTTTTGGCGTTTTTTGAGTTTTCTTTTGAAACCCATGTAGAACGATAACAAGTTTTTCTTCATCAAAAAAGCAAAAGAACCTAAAGATGTCAGACGAGAACTTCACTCTTATCTCGTAAAGCCCTTCTGTTCCTTCCAAGTGTTTTAAGAATTTTTCAGGAACGCGCTCTACATAAGCAATCAAATTAAGTACATAGTCTATTTTTTCTTGTACTTTTTCTGATTGAGAATCATAAAACTCAGAGAAATGCTCTTCATAAAAAACAATGTTACGAACCATAAAATCACCTTTTCAAAAATCGCGCCTATTTAGGTCTGTATTTGTGCTTTTGGTAGCTTCGAATGGCGCGAAAAATTGCCGAGGCGAGTAAGATTTGACCGTATTCGCTATTAAGGAATTTCTCCTCTTCGGGGTGACTCAAAAAGCCCATTTCTATCAGAACGGCGGGCATTTTGGTATATTGCAATACATACAAATTGTGCTGCCTATCGCCTGTGGTTTGGATTTTAAAAGTCTTTCTTTTGGCGCGTGTTCCAAATTCCTCGTTTAGCCTGTGTGCCAGCCAAAGGCTATTTTTGAAGCGATAATCCTGCACATGCAACTGCACGCCATGGACATAAGTGAGCGGATTTGAATTACAATGCAAACTAATAAAAAGGTCGGCTTGCTCCTGATTGGCAAGTTCGGTGCGCTCTTCGAGCGAAAGAAAGGTATCTGTTCGGCGCGTCATCACAACTTCTATTCCTTCTATATTATTTTCTAAATAATACTGCAACTTTTTAGCTACATTTAGAACAATGTCCTTTTCGTGAAAAAACTTCTTCGGGTCGCTCGCCTCGCTGCCTGGGTCTTTCCCGCCATGCCCTGCATCAACGACGACACGAAATTTTTTCTTTTCCTGTGCCTCTGCCACAAAGGAACTGCCAAAAAACAATCCATTTAAAAGGCACAAACAGCAAAGCATTTTACTTGAAAAAGCAAAAAAAAGACTTTCTTTTAAAGGCTTTAAAAGTGCTATTTTCATAAATTTAGTATAAAAAGAGGGTAAAATTAGTAAAATCTTCGGCTTTCCATGTTTGAAAGAAGGCAGGATAATTTTTTATCAGACTTTGCGCCAAAAGTTGCATGTTTTGGTCGGAATAAATTTCGCCTATGTAGGTTTGTAGAAAGGGATTGAGTGCCGAATGTTGGGGCATTTCGAGAGCCTCGATGCGTGCTTGCTGTCCAATTTGCAGGCGCAATTCCCATTGCTGACCTGCTAAAATCGCCGTTTTTTCTATTTTGCAGCGCGTAGCCTTTGCAAAATTCCACTCCCAAGTGCGGTATTTGGTTTCGGCTAAGGCTTCGATGTGCTTCAAATCTATGGGCGAAAGTGCGATTTGCTCATAATTTTCGCCTAAAATTGCCTTTGCCACTTCCCTTTCAAAGACATGTATATCAAAATCTTGATTTAAAAAATCGCGGATATTCGCAACCCCTTTGGCTCGCACCGACTTCAAACTTTTCGAATCTATTTGCGTTTTTGAATGATTTTGTGGCTGTGCCGAAGGTGGCAAAATAGCCCTTTGCAGCGTTTCCAAATCCGAATTGAAAAGCAGCGTGCCATGGCTAATACCGCCCTCTTGGGTCAGGTGCTGTGCCGTTCCCGTTACTTTTTTTTCACCGATATAAATGTCGTTCCTATGATTTAGCGTAGCAGGCACACCCAAATGCTGCAAATGCGCCACCAAAGGCTGCATAAGGCGGGTCAGCCCTTTTTCTAAGGTTATTTTTTTGGGTAGGATAAAGCTAAAATTAAGATTTCCCAAATCGTGATAAACCGTTCCGCCCCCCGAAATGCGCCTTCTAAGCGGTATTTGCCTATTTTTGAGAAAATGATAATCTACTTCTTCTAATAAATTTTGGTTTTTACCTAAAACTACACAAGGCGCATTTCTATACAAAAATAAAAAACCCGCCTCCGACGCATTTTTGAGCAATTCGGAAACGGCGTACTCTTCCGTTGCCAAATTGAAGGCGGCATCAAAAGAAGGCGAAAGAAGAAGTTTCATGGTAGCTTGGATATTAAAATAAAAAGCAAAATAATTTTAACTACAAGTTAGAAAATTACCCTCTGCAAGTAGGTGCGCAAGTTGCCCGTCTTTGCGATAGAAAAACACAAGCGGCGAAGCCTCTGGCAGCCATTCTCCTTTCTGCAAGACTACTTTCAAGCCGCTACAATCCACTTCTTGGTGTCCGTAGAAACCTGTGAGGTCGCCCAAAGTAGCAATTTTTCCGACAAAATCATAAAGCGGTTTTCCGTTTGTATCATTTTTTTGAAAAAAGGCATCTCTTTCTATTGCCACATCTACGGTACAATTTGGGAAAATCTCTACCTTACGCAATATCAAATCAAAAAAACGCTCGCCATTAAAGGGCAGGGCTTCATAAGGTTCGAGGCTTTCTTGGGTTTCCAAATCGGAAGCCAGCGCGTAAAGAGCCGTTAGAATAGCAATAAAGTTATATTTACGAACTTGTTGTTTTTCAAAATCGCCTGAAACATGTCCCGATTCTATCAAAATTGTACCATAACCAAGCGATTGAAAATTATCGCCAAAGGCACGTGGCTCGAAGTCGTCATTGTACTTTGCCAAATTCTGACCTATGTAAGGTTCTAAGGTTTTTACCATCAAACTAATGAGCTGTATCGCTGCTTTTCGGCGTGGCGTGAGGCTTTTTTCTGCATCAGGGGCAGGGGCTAAAAATGCCATTGTGGTAGGATTGGCACTATCGCCTACCGAGTATTTCGAGCGTTGGTCGTGCAGATTAAAAGAAAATTCAGGTTGAAAATCAGCGGCTAAGGCTATCAAAAGCCTACCTTCGGGGGTTTGGCGTTGGCGAAAGTCGCGGTTCATATCTATGCCTTGCGCCGTAACGCGCGTAAATCTTTCTGTGCCGTCAGGATTAAGAACGGGGACAAAAATAAGATGTAAGTTTTTTTCTATTTTTTCTCTTATCTGCCGCGCCATATTCGCCACAAAAGGGTTTGGATAGGAAAAAGAACCATTAAAAAAATTGAAAATATCCAAGAGCGCAAGGGTAGCCGTCGGTTCATTGCCATGCATTTGCGACCAAAGCAAAACTTTTTTCTTACCCTTTCCTACCTGCACCTTAAAAATAGGTCTGCCCTGCCAAGAATGTCCCAAAAGCGAACTTTCCAGAGAGGTAGTAGTGGCTTGTAGGGCAGTATAAAAATCAGCCATTTTGAAGCGATATCGCAGCAAATTTTCGTAGCGAAAAAAAGCGTAGTATTCTGCCAAAAAATTGGCAAAAGAGGTAGTCGGATTTTGGGTTGTCATTTGATAGAAAAAACGTATTTTTAATCGTAATATGAATTTTTAAAGTTAGGCTAAAACAAAAGTCGGTCGGTATTTTTCTTTGTGGCGCGGTCTTTTCACAAAAATAGCAAGTTTTTATGGATTTGAACGACAAAAATCGGACTTCGAGGCGCAGACCGTAAAAAACGCTAATTTTGCACTTCTTTTTATTAGAAAGTCTGCCGATATGCTATTGCTGCTCGATAATTTCGACTCTTTTACCTATAATTTATACGATTATCTTTCACGTGTGGGGGCGCAGGTGCGGGTTTTGCGCAATGACCAACCCCTCTCGGCACTAACGGCAGAGGCTTGGTCGGCGGTAGTGCTTTCGCCCGGACATGGTCGTCCGCAGGCGGCAGGCAATATGCCTGCTTTTATAGCGCATTACGCGAAAAAAGGCTTTCCCTTGCCCATTTTGGGGGTCTGTTTGGGGCATCAGGCTTTGGGTGAGTATTTTGGTGCAAAACTTCAACGCGCTACTTATCCGATGCATGGCAAAATTTCGCGTGTTTTTTTGGAAAAGCAAGCGCAAGATTCGGTGCTTTTTCGCCGTCTGCCTGCCCAATTCGAGGTAGTGCGCTATCATTCGCTCCTACTGACCGATTTGCCTGCCTCTTTGCGCCCTTTGGCATACACGCAAAAAGGCGAACTGATGGCTTTTGAGCATTGTCATTTTCCAATTTTTGGCGTACAGTTTCACCCCGAAGCGGCTTTGAGCGAACAAGGCTTAGAGATTTTAAGGAATTTTGTAACATATACAGTTGAGAAAAAATAATTTTATCAAATTTTGTATCAAAATAGAATATAAATGGTACAGATTAGACAGATAGAGGTATTTTTTTTTAAAACTCTAAAAATCAGGTGCAAATGTAGGGACAAGGCATTGCCTTTTCCTATGCCCCAAACCCTAAGGGTCTTGAAGACCCTTAGGGTTTAAGTCCAAATTTTATTTTGTGTCAAATTTGAAAAAACAAGGCTTTCGGCAGAATTTAACCTTGCTGCTGTATCTCCTTCTGCATTTCGTATTGTAGCGCGACCCTTTTAAAGCGATGGTAAGAAAAAAAAGCCTCGATGGTAGGGTGCGTTTCTATATTTAAAATAGAAACAAATTTTGGCAAGACAAGATTTTGCGCCTGCTGTAAAAGTTGGCTGCCTATCTTTCTTCGCCTAAAATCGGGCGCAACGGCGATTTGCGAAATGCGCCCATTTTGCACATCAAGGCTGATAAAGCCCACTAATTTTTCGCCCCAATGCGCCTCCAAACAAATTTCGGCAACGGCATTTCGGCTGATGGCAGCAGGCAGATTTTGCCAAGTAGGATAAGTAGTTTGCCACTCCTGCTGCAAAGTTTGATAATAAAACCAATCTGGTTGCGCTTGTTTCGAAATCACCGCTCCACTTCGGAAGTGCTGATAGCCCGAATGTTGCGCCAAATAACAAGCCACCTGCCGCAAGACGGCAAAGCCCATTCGCTCGTAAAAAGCCTGTGCCGCCTTATTTTCGACCAAAACCTCCAAAAGCAAAACCTGCGCCGCCACCTTTTCTTCTAAGTGCGCATAGAGTTGAGTGGCAATGCCTCTATTGCGATAACTTTTCAATATGCCCATGCCACCATTGTAAATCGCATTTTTTCCCCTCCATTCGCCTGCCGCCGAGATAAGAAAGCCCACTAATTTTTCTTTTTCGAAAGCCCCAAACGAGGCAGGATATACCGCCCCAATGCGCTGCCAACGTTGCTGTGCCTGCCATTTGTTGAAGAAAAAAGGGCGATTTTTCTCTGCAAAGACCTCCGATAAAGTGTGATGAAGGGGTAGGAAATCGTTTTCTGAAAGTGCGCGAATAAGCATAAAAAGGTGCGAGGGAAAATAAAAAAAACCTAAGTTTGTATTTTTGCGTATTTACTTGTAGCCCGTGCCTTTTGTTCTAAAATTGCCCTTCTAAGGGGCTTTCTGTAAGAAATTCTAAGCAGGGCAGCCCGATTTATACACACGCCTAAGCGTTTGGATTGTCTGTTCTCAAATCCCTATTTTGCCCCTCAAAGGGTAGGCAGGCGACAAAAAGAACCCCAAAGTAAAGGATTCGGTGAAATAAATTTGGAAGTTATGAAAAAAAAGCCTAATTTGCACCCAAGATTAAAGAAAGTCTGAAAGAAAGGCAACGACAGTAGAGTATGAGCCGCTTTTAAAAGGATATACTTATGTTCTGTTTTCTTTTACGCCCCGCTGCTGCACCCTGCGCCCCTTATGCAGCCCAAATACAGCGAAAGTATTGAAATGCAACCTAAATGGCTCGCGCTTCTTACAAGTTTATGGCAAATTTGATATGTAGAAAAGACCATCTTGTGCGAATAGCCTCCTTAGCATTGGCAAAAAGTAGAAGCCAATTCATTTCAGAAAGGTAAAAAAGTAGAAAGGCAAAGGTAGAATGGAAAAAGATAAATCTTGCCGCTATGTTTGTATGCTGCTTTTCACCCCGCTTTCTTTCTAAATCTGTAACTGCTTTCGAAACCGTCTTTTACATTTCCATAGTCATTAGCATATTAACCATTTCTATTTATTGTAACTTTTGTTAAACTCATGATGAAAACTCCCAAGTATCCCAATCGCATCAGAAACACGAGCGCACCTCTTTCTTCTAATTATTCTAATCCTTCTTCTTATCAGCCACATAATATGCACGATTCGTTCAACCCCATGCATAGAAATAATGGCTACCACCAAGAATCCCCACAAGGAATGCACAACAACATGCACTCAAACACGCCGCCTCCTCATGCGCGTTTTTCAAAGCGTGATTTGATGAATTACAACAAGTTTAGCTTCGAGCGTGTCAAGCGTAGATTCAACCTCAACGAATTGCAGAAAGATTTATTCCCCAACGTAGAAGCACTCACGCCCAGCGACTGGCTGCAAGAAACCTTTAGCATTACGGCAGACCTTCCCAAAAAGACAGAAAAAGAGAGAACCGAATTTATCTTATTGCCCATCTTATTAGAGTTACGCCGCCTCAACGAGGGCTTTTTCACCATCTATTCAGGCGAATTTTTCAATGTAGAGCCACGTGAAGGTTTGGCAGGTCCTACCGACATTATCCTTTCTCTTAGCCCTGAATCCTACTCCATTTCTTCGCCCATCATGACGATTGTGCAAGCCTATAAGAACAACATCGACTTGGGCTTGGGCAAGTGCGTCGCGCAAATGATTGCCGCCGACATCTTCAACGAGCGCGAAGACAATCAAATCAGCACCGTCTATGGCTGTGTAACCACAGGCGAACAGTGGCTTTTCTTGCGCTTAGAAGGCGATACGATTTACATTGACGCACATCGCTATTTTGTCAATGAAATCGAGTCTATTTTGGGGGTTTTCCGCAATATCATCGACTCTTACAAGTACAAAGGCGCGTAGTTTGCCGCTGCTACAAAAGTTGTTTTCTTTGAAGCGAACAGTTCCATCGAGAGCTGTTCGTTTTTTTGTATCCAATCTTGTTTGTCTTGGATTTTGCACCCTCTAAAAAGGCGGCAAATCAGAAAATCGAAAAAAAAAGCATTTTTTTAGAAAAAAAGCCCCTGCCGAACGCTTTTTTTACGAAAAAAGTCCTAACTTTGTAAGTTCAAATTTACCAAACAAATCTGCAACGCGAATGGTCTTCCGGAAGAACAGCAAAATCAAGTCAGATTTTAAATCTATTACCATTAGTTTGGCTTCGCCTGAGTCTATCTTGGCGAGTTCAAACGGAGAAGTTACACAACCCGAAACGATAAACTATCGCACCTACAAGCCCGAAATGGGCGGACTTTTCTGCGAGCGTACTTTCGGTCCTGTCAAAGATTGGGAATGTCATTGTGGCAAATACAAGCGTATTCGCTATAAGGGCATCACCTGCGATAGGTGTGGCGTAGATGTTACCGAGAAAAAAGTGCGCCGCGAGCGCATGGGGCATATCGAGCTGGTAGTGCCTGTAGCACACATCTGGTATTTCCGCTCTCTGCCTAATAAAATTGGCTACCTTTTGGGCTTACCTACCAAAAAGTTAGACCAAATCATCTATTATGAGCGTTACGTTGTGGTGCAGCCCGGTATCTTGGGCAACGAACTCAAGAAAATGGACTTCCTAAGCGAAGACGAGTACATCGAGATAATGGACAAGCTCCCGCGCGAAAACCAGCTCAAAGATGACGAAGACCCCGATAAGTTTATCGCTAAGATGGGCGCAGAAGCCTTGCAGATGCTACTTTCGCGGATTCAATTAGATGAGCTTTCTTACGAATTGCGCAATGCTACCATGAACGAAACTTCGCAGCAACGCAAATCGGAAGCCTTGAAGCGTTTGCGCGTAGTAGAAGCCTTCCGCGATGCCAAAGCGCGAAAAGTCGATAATTCGCCCGAATGGATGGTCGTCAAGATGGTGCCTGTGATTCCGCCCGAATTGCGCCCACTTGTACCCCTCGATGGCGGACGTTTTGCTACTTCCGACCTCAACGACCTCTACCGTCGCGTTATCATTCGCAATAATCGCCTCAAACGCCTTATCGACATCAAAGCCCCCGAAGTGATTTTGCGCAACGAAAAGCGCATGTTGCAGGAAGCGGTAGATTCACTTTTTGATAACTCACGCAAAGTCAATGCGGTTCGTGGCGACGGCAATCGCGCCCTCAAATCGCTCTCCGACATGCTCAAAGGCAAGCAGGGACGTTTTCGTCAGAACCTCTTAGGAAAGCGCGTCGACTATTCTGGTCGTTCCGTAATTGTAGTAGGTCCCGAACTCAAACTGCACGAGTGCGGTCTGCCTAAAAATATGGCGGCAGAACTTTTCAAACCCTTTATCATTCGCAAACTGATTGAAAGAGGTATCGTCAAGACGGTCAAATCTGCCAAGAAAATTGTAGATAGAAAAGACCCCGTTATTTGGGACATCTTAGAAAATGTATTGAAGGGACACCCTGTCTTGCTCAACCGTGCGCCTACGCTACACCGTTTGGGTATTCAGGCTTTCCAACCCAAACTCATCGAGGGCAAAGCGATTCAGTTGCACCCCTTAGTTTGTACAGCGTTCAACGCCGACTTTGACGGTGACCAAATGGCGGTTCACGTTCCACTAAGTCATGAAGCCATTTTAGAAGCCTCTGTCTTGATGTTGGCAGCGCACAATATCCTTTCGCCTGCCAGCGGCAATCCGATTACTGTACCTTCGCAAGACATGGTCTTGGGCTTGTACTATCTGACCAAAGGACGCAGAAGCACTCCCGAAAAACCTGTCAAAGGCGAGGATAAAATTTTCTACTCTGCCGAAGAGGTAATTTTAGCCGTAGATAGTGGAAAGGTATCGAAGCACGCCTATATCAAAGTGAGAACCAAAGTTCGCGATGAAAAAACAGGCGAATTGCACCCACAATTAGTAGAAACCGTAGCAGGGCGCGTATTGTTCAATGATGCCGTTCCCGAAGAAGTAGGCTACATCAACGAGCTACTGACTAAAAAAGCACTACAAAAAGTCATCTCACACGTCTTCAAGGTTGTGGGCATGGCACGCACCGCCGAATTTTTGGACGATATCAAATACTTGGGCTTCCAACAAGCCTATCGTGGTGGTCTTTCTATCGGTATCGACAATGTTCGAATTCCTGATTCGAAGGCGCGTTTGGTACAAGAAGCCAAAGATGAAGTAGATACAGTCTTAGCCAACTACATGATGGGCTTTATCACCGACAACGAACGCTACAACCAAGTAGTAGATATCTGGACACGCGTCAATAGAACCCTATCCGACCACCTTTTGAACGACTTGGAAAAAGACGACCAAGGCTTCAATCCTGTTTATATGATGATGCACTCAGGCGCACGTGGCTCGCGTGAGCAAATCCGTCAGCTTGGTGGTATGCGTGGTCTGATGGCAAAGCCACAGAAAAACTTGCAAGGTTCGGTAGGGGAAATCATCGAAAACCCAATCCTTTCCAACTTCAAAGAAGGGCTTGACGTTTTGGAATACTTTATCTCTACTCACGGTGCGCGTAAAGGTCTGGCGGATACGGCTTTAAAGACAGCAGACGCAGGCTACCTAACACGCCGCTTAGTAGACGTTGCGCAAGATATTGTCATCAACGAAGTAGATTGTGGCACTTTGCGTGGCGTTACGGTTACGGTTTTGAAAGAAAACGACGAAATCTTGGAAGGCATTGCCGAGCGCACCTTAGGGCGTGTATCGCTCCATGATGTATTCCACCCCGAAACCGAAGAACTTATCGTAGAATCGGGTACGCTCATTACCGAAGACATCGGACAAGCCCTTGAAAAGGCAGGCTTTGAAACCTTAGAAGTACGCTCCCCACTTACTTGTGAAACGCGAATCGGCATTTGTGGTACTTGCTATGGCAGAAACTTAGCCACAGGCAAGATGGTACAAAGAGGCGAATCGGTAGGGGTAATTGCGGCGCAGTCTATCGGCGAGCCGGGTACGCAGCTTACCTTACGTACTTTCCACGTAGGGGGTGCGGCATCGAGTGTGGCAGTAGAGTCTTCTTTGAAAGCCAAATACGAAGGGGTTGTCGCTTTTGAGGACATCAAGACCGTTGTTTCTACCAACGAAGATGGCAAAGAAGTAACCGTAGTTATGTCGCGCACAGGGGAAGTTCGTATTTTGCACCCCGAAACCAAGCGCGTCCTCAATACACACAACATTCCTTATGGTGCTTTCTTGAAAGTCAAAGAAGGACAAAGCATCAAAAAAGGTGATGATATTGTAAATTGGGACCCCTTCAACGCCGTTATCCTTTCGCAAGTTACGGGTACGGTTCGATTCGAGTCTATTGAAGAAGGCATTACCTTCAAACAAGAAACAGACGACCAGACAGGATTTAGTCAGAAGGTCATCATCGAAACGCGCGACAGAACGAAAAACCCAACCATTATCATCGACGGTGATGACGGTAGCAGCATCAGCAGTAACATTCCTGCGGGGGCGTATCTTGCCGTTGAAAATGGGCAGCGCGTGCGTCCAGGGCAAATTTTGGTTAAGATTCCGCGCTCGGTGAGCAAAAACCGCGACATCACAGGCGGTCTGCCACGTGTAACCGAACTCTTCGAGGCGCGTAATCCTTCTAACCCTGCCGTTGTGTCAGAGATTGATGGAACAGTGCGTTATGGCTCTGTCAAGCGTGGTAATCGTGAGATTTTCGTAGAGTCGAAAAAAGATGGTATCATCAAAAAATACATGGTGCCGCTTACCAAGCACATCTTAGTACAAGAAAATGACTTCGTAAAGGCAGGCATGCCACTTTCCGACGGTGCTATCACGCCTTCCGACATCTTGGCTATCAAAGGTCCTACGGCGGTGCAGGAATATCTAACCAACGAAATTCAGGAAGTCTATCGTTTGCAGGGTGTAAAAATCAATGACAAACACATCGAGGTCATTGTACGCCAAATGATGCAAAAAGTAGAAATCATAGACCCCGGAGATACCGAGTTCCTACCCAGCCAAATCGCCGACCGCTTCGAGGTTCGTCAGGCAAACGACGAAATCTTAGACAAGAAAGTAGTAACAGACGCTGGCGGCTCTACCAAGCTCAAAGCTGGTATGATTATCACTGCACGCGAATTGCGCGACGAGAACTCTCACCTCCGCCGCAAAGACTTGAAACTTGCAAAAGTGCGCGAAGCACAGCCTGCCGTTTCGAAGCCTACGCTACGTGGTATCACCCAAGCCTCTTTGGGAACACAGAGCTTTATGTCGGCAGCCTCGTTCCAAGAAACGACAAAGGTATTGAGCGAAGCCGCTATTCGTGGCAAACGCGACGACTTGCGCGGTCTGAAAGAAAACGTGATTGTCGGACACCTTATCCCTGCGGGTACAGGTATGCGCGATTACGACGACATCATGGTCTATTCTGAAAAAGAATACGAAAAACTTTTGCGCGAGAATCAGACCAAAAGCGAAAGCAGCAAAAAGTCTGAAAAGGTGAAATAAGCCCACTCAATTGGCGCAAAGCAACCCAAAAAAGCCCCATTCCAAACCAAAAGGTCTTGCGAAGGGGGCTTTTTGCATTTAAAAACAAGGGAAAAGAGCAAAAAAGAAAGGGCTAACAAGGACTTATTTCAACCACTTAATCGTACAGCCTACGGCTTTTGTATTGGTATTGGCTACCGAGCGTCCTTGTTGTAAGTCAATGATGGCATTTTCTACAAACTTGACCTTGTTTTCTTTTGTATTTTGGGGGTCGTCATCAATCGCACCGATATAAACGACTTCGAAGCCATCGCCTACATTTTTAAGCAAATAGATGTGTGGCGTTTTTTCTGCCCCAAAAGCCTGCGCCACTTTTTGGTCTTCGTCTAAAAGGTAGGCAAAGGGGTAGCCTTTTTCTTTGGCACGCGCGACCATATTTTCAAAAGAATCGTCCTCTACCGTTTTTCCATTCGGATTGATAGCCACAACGGGATAGCCTTCGTCTTTGAAGCGATTGTGCAGTGCTATCAAACGGTCTTCATACAATTTAGCGTAAGGGCAGTGGTTGCAAGTGAAAGTCAGGATAATACCTTTGGCATTGTTTTGATAGTCTGCCAAACTAACCGTCTTGCCATCTACATTTTTGAGCTGAAAACCCTTGATTTTAGCTCCGACTTTGTAGCCATCGCCGACCAAAGTAAAGCTGGCAAGCCCTACAAAGGCAATCGCAAGGAGAAGAAAAAGCGATTTTTTCAGATTTTGCATATCGTTTGGAAAGTTTAAAGGTGTAATAAACAAAAAGCAAATAGTAGTCTAAGGTGCAAGGTTATTTTTGGAGGAGCGAATCCGTAATATGTCGCAATTCTTCTTTTTCAAGAGCCTTTGGTACAAAATGGTAGGTTTGTGTTCGCGCATCTAAAAAGAGCGTGGCAGGAATTGCCCCCGACCATTGCGCATCAATTAGCCCCATCCAGTTGTCGTAGTCTGTATCATTTAGCAAAATCACCTGCCCTTCTTTGAGGCGTTTTTGTGCAAAGGGAATGAGTTTGGTCTGCAAATCTTTTTCAAAATCCAAACTTAGATAACGCACCCGCACCTGCCCCCGATAAGCCGCCTGCAATGCCTCAAAATGAGGTAATTCTGCTACACAGGGCTGACACCACGTTGCCCAAAAGTTGATAATTTCGAGCCTTTTGCCCTCTTTTTCTGAAAGGCTATCTTGCTGTTTGAGCAATTTTTCTAAGTCCGCCTTCTGCCAAACCTGTACCGATTGTGGCTCTGATACAAAAGAAAGGCTTGCAGAGGCAAATATAAGAAAAAAAACAATAAATCCTCGCATTGTCCTATTTTTTTATTTTTTTCTGAAAAAGACTGCCTTTCTTCGAGTGGGAATAGGATTTTGGTATCCCAACAAACGCCACTGCATACAGTGATGTTAAGTTCTGTAAAAATACTTGTTTTGTCAAATTTGACTCGAAATGAAATTTGGACTTAAACCCTAAGGGTCTTCAAGACCCTTAGGGTTTGGGGTATATGACAAGACAATGCCTTGTCCCTACATTCGAACTTAATTTTTAGAATTTAACATTACTGCCACTGCACGCGGCAGCAAGAAAAGCCTACCTCAAAAACGTTTTGTGAAGGCTTTATGGTATAGCAAAAAATAATTTGGGCTGCTAAATATTGTTAAAAAACAAAGGTTTAACGGTTTTATTATACCGTAAAACCGATAAGCAAGACATCATCTACTTGCTCCTGCGTGCCTTTCCATTCGTAAAAATGCTGCTTAACGGCTTGTGCTTGGTCTTGCATCTCTTGGGTTTGAATGGTGCTAAGGAAATTTTTAAGATTTTTGGTCATCATTTTCTTGCCTTGCTTGCCGCCAAATTGGTCGGGATAGCCGTCTGAAAAGAGGTAACAGGTCGTCTGCGTTTGCAGCGGAATGGTATGAAGGGTAAAGATGCGCTCGGCTTCCAACTGTTCGCCGCCAATAGAAAACTTATCGCCCTTGATTTGAAAAAGCTCTTGGTTTTGAAAATAAATTAAACCATTCTTAGCTCCTGCGAAATACAAAACTTGCTTGCTATCATCTATACAACAGACGCTAATATCCATGCCGTCTTGATTTTGGGTGCTATCCTGTTGGAGGGCGTTGCGGATTCCTTTGTGCAGTTCGTTCAAAATTCCATCAGGGCGGGTAATTTTGCGCCGCCCTACAATCTCATGAAGCAAATCGTTTCCTATCATAGACATAAAAGCACCGGGTACGCCATGCCCTGTGCAGTCTATTGCCGCTATCAGGCGCAACGAACCCAGACGGCGTGTCCAGTAGAAATCGCCCGAAACGACATCGCGCGGCTTGAAAAAGATAAAATGTTTGGGAAACAACTCCGCCAAAACATCGGGGCGCGGTAATAGGGCGTTCTGAATCCTTGCGCCATAGTGAATAGAAGCGGCAACGGCTTCGTTGTGAGCCGCAATCATTTCGTAAGCCTCCTGCAAACTCTGCGTGCGCTTTTGTACTTGCTCCTCTAAAAGGCGGTTTTGCTCTTCTATCAGTTTTTTATTGGTCAGAATCGCCTCCAATGCCTTCTCTTGGCTTTGGCGCAAGGCGGCGGCATCGGCTTTTTGTTGGGTTATGTCGCGAATAAAGGCGGCAAAAAGGGTTTCGGCTTCTATCTTTACCGCATTGACGGTAAGCTCGACGGGAAAATGCGTGCCATCTTTACGCAACGCCGTAATTTCTACGCGCTGATTGAGGATATGCGGCTCTTGTGTGGTGAGGTAGCGTTGCATGCCCTCCTCGTGTGCGCTGCGGTGCTGTTGGGGAATAAAAACTTCGCTCAATTTTTTGCCCATCACCTCCTGCTCCTTCCAGCCAAACAGACGCTCGGCAGCCAAAGACCAAATGATAATCTTTCCCTCTGCATCAGAACCGACACAGGCATCAAGCGAACTATCCAAAATTTGGCTAATTTTCTTTTCGCTATTTTGTTGGAGTTTGAAGTTTTGTTCCTGTATGATGCGCGTCTGTTTTTGCAAAATAAAATTATCGCGCTTGATTTTTTGTTGGCTTCGTACAAAAAGAATCAAAATTAAAATCAAAAAGAGAAATAAAATTGAAAATAAAACAGAAAAAATACGCTGCTGCTTGATGGTATTTTCTTGTATCTGCGCCAATGATTTGAGCTTTTCATTTTCTTGTTCTCTTTTAAAAAGGTCGTTTTGGTATTCTATTTTAAATTGCTCTCTAATTTTTTGTTCGTTTAATAAACTATCTTTGACCTGCTGCTGCATTTGCAAATACGCAAAGGCAGTCTTGAAATCGCCAAGCATCTGATAAATGGTAACTAAATTTTGCAGCGAATTGCGCATGCTTTCCTTCCTACCTACACGCTCCGCCAATTCGAAGCTGGCTTCTGCATGGGGCAAGGCTTGGGCGTACTCTTTATTTTTGATAAAAATAGTAGCCAAACTATTGTGATTGAAGATTTTTCCCTGCGTTAGGTTTGCTTCCTCGCTGATAGAAAGCGACTTTTGAAAATGCAAACGCGCCTCTACAAGGGAGTCTTTTCTCAAAAAAACATTGCCTAAGTTCTGATAAGCACGCGCCTCGCCTTCTACATCTTGGGCGCGACTGGCGTATAAAAGTGCCTCTCTATGAAAAAATAGGGCAGAATCGAGTTTGTTTTCTCGCATTGCCAAAATGCCCCTATTGCTTAGAAAGGCAGCATAGTTTTTGGGAAAAGAAGGGTGCTGGGTCTGATTTTCATAAATTGCCTGTGCCTTCCGATAATAATAGTGCGCCTGCTCAAATTCCTTGCGCGAGGAATAAAGCAAGCCTAAATTTTGTGAAACATCTGCCAAACGCCAAATATCACCTCTTTTCTCAAATTCCTGCTCTGCCTTTTTATACAAAACAAGAGCCTGATTGTATTCTCCTTGCTGCCAATAAAATATTGCCCTTGCGTTGCATATACGCCCCTGATACAAAGAATCGCGATTCCACAGCCTTGCTTTTTCCAAATAATCGAGGGCTTGCTTCGGATTTTGATTTAAAACTAATAGAAATAGTTTTATCGTGTTTTCTAATTTTAGACTGTCTGATAACTGTAAAGTTAGCGTATTTTCCAAACTATCGATTTCTTGTTCTCTCCTTTCGGCAGTGCTAAAAGTAGTTGTTTGTGCCAATAGCACCTCACTAACAAAGAAAAATAAGACAGTCAGAAAGATAAAAGGCAGGAATATCCTCATAAAAAGTAAAATTTGCAGAAAAGAATCCTTTGTGGGCGTGCATTAGGTAGGATATAAAAAAGGCTTGTAAGGCAGCAAGGGCTTATTTTCTGCAAAAATACGAAATAGATGCGCTTAAATCGGAAAATTTGGCAATACAAAGAAAATTTTGTTTCCTTTGAAGACCTTTTGCCCTATCTTAGGCTGCACAATCAAAACGCGCCGTATCTATCAAAACCAAATACCACTTGCCCTCGATGTTGGCAAAGGCTAAGGCTAAATATTGGTTCGTAAGCACCACAGTTTTGGCTTGTTGTTTATCTAAGGCAGTGGCTAAATTTTGCTGTTGGCTCGGTATCTCGCGCCCTAAAAGTTTTGCCGTTTCCGCAACCTTGCTCAAAACCATAGGCGAGGCGACATCTTCATAAAAAGTACCCTCTTGGGCAAACTGCTCACAATTAAAATTGGGGACTTGCCTGCGAAGTTCGGTATCTTTGGGCAGTTGCTCAAAATATTCGGAAAGATAGGGTAGTTCTTGTGTGGCTTCGGAAAGCGAACCAAAATGCTGCGTAATGGCATAAGTGCTTGGCTTATAAACGACAAAAACGCCGTAATTGGGGTGCAGCATCGACTCTAAATTGGACAAAGATTCCTTCGAAAAACGGTTGAAAAATTTTGTAAAATCCTCTTCGGCGGCTTTGGTCAGACGCAATTCTCCACTTTGGGGTAGGGTCTTTTGAAGCGGATTTTCTTCACTCTGACAACTTAAAAGTAGGAAGGGCAGCGCGAAGATACCCACAAAGGAACGAAGCACAAGGCTACCGCGCTTGATAAGGTGGTACGAAAAAGTAAACATATTTTTGTTGGTTAGGATAGTGTGTTATTTTTATAGTTTATTGTTTTTGTTTGGCAGGATAAAACAATGCTCTTTTTTGTGCTTTTTTTTGGTTAAAACTTTTTGATGAAAAAGACAACCCAAGCGGCATTTCTTCGTTTCCCTACCAGACGGCGTTCTTTTGCAAGGCAGCCTTAGTCTGAACGTTTTGGCAGGGCAAAAAGTTAGCGAAGGGGCTACTTCAAAATGTTAGTTTTTATTGGCTTATTTCCGTTTTTATACGCAAAAAAAGCATAAAACGTTGGCTTCCCTCTCAAAATAACCTGCGCAATCGCTCTTTTTAGCCTGCTCTCGCTACGCTCATAGCCAAAAGGCGGCGGCTCTATTTTTTCGGATAAGTATTTTTTTTGTATTTTGCTCGCCCTAAGACAAAACCGTTTAGGCAGGCAGGACAGCCTTTTAAAGGCGTTTTTTTTCTAAAACAACTTATTTTTAACTTTTTAAAATGAAAAACAACGAAATATTTTCTTCTCTCTTAGGCTTCACTATCTTAGCCTTGTGTGTTTTTGGGGTCTTGCGCTGGCTTGCCATTCCTACGGGCGATTTTTTAGATTGGGGCATTGGCATTGCGAGCTTCTGGTGGCTACTTTTCATTACCACAATCCCTTGGGACACGCATTTCAAGGCAAAAGAGGTCTTGGCTGAAGCCCAATATTATACTGAAAAAACGCAAAAAAACATACAAGCGCAAGATTTAAGCTATGCCAAACGAATTGCACAGGTCTATTTGGGTATTGCCCTTGTTTTGCACCTGCTTTCTGGCGTTGCGCTCTATCTTATTGCCTACTATCAAATCAGTGCAGTAGGCTATTGGGGAGCTGGTTTGGCAATCTTGCTCACAAGGCTGCGCCCTTCGGCGCGTTTATATGCCTACGTGCATTATCGCCTAACCATGATAACCAAGGATATGAAATTTCCAAAAGACGACGTTTATACCCTCAAAACCAAATTAGAAGAACTCAACTATAAAGTAGAAAGCCTTTCTCAAAAACTCGATGCGGAAAGTCCCGATTCTTGGCTTACCATCAAGGAAAAACAACTCAAACACTTAGAAGAGGCGCATTATAGTTTGAAAAAAGAGATAGAAAATTTTAAAATATCGCAAGAAACCGCTCTGACGCGCCATGAACAAAAACAGGAACAACGCATTTCACAAATTTCAGAAGATGCCCAACTGCTTTCACAAGTGCGCGAATTAGTACGTTTTATTAAAAATGCGTGATTTTTTAGATAAAAAATCACGCTAACAAATCAACTTTTTATTCGGCAGGTAGCCATTTTTGGGTGCGAAAGAAAAAAGCCACATAGCCGCGCACCATCAAATTTTTGCCCTCGCGCCAGATTTTGCAGGTATAACTTTTGCCATCTTCGGGGTCTAAAATCTTGCCGCCACTGTATTCTTTGCCGTCATGTCTTAATTCTTTGACTTTCAAGCATTTAGCTTGTGAAAAGAATTGCCACTTATTACAAAAAGCCCATTTAAGACCCAAAAAACGCCTATTTTGGTTTTTTTGGGTCTTTTTTTATACCCCCCCTTTCTAAAAAAACTGCGTTTTTCATAAAAAACGATACTTTTTGCTTGTAAAATCTTACATCAAAGCCATTTTTTTTGTTTGGGAAAATATTGTGAATTGAGGGATTTTGTTTTTTTTCAAATAGTTAGCTTGCAAAACTTACCTTGCATTTTTTTGTTTTTGTGCGCTAACTAATTTTTCTTTCTATTTCCTCGATTTTAGCTTTAATCTCTGATATTGCCTTTGCAATTTGATTTGATTTTTCATCTTTTTTATCTATCAAATCGTAAATATCAATATTCAGAAATTTAACTACCTTTTCTAACCTTTGCAGGGAAAATTCTTGCTTTCCATTTTCCATAGCCAAATAAGTAGGTCTGGAAACTCCTATCTGTTTGGCTATATCTTCTTGGCTTACGCCTTTTTCTTTGCGAATTTGTCGCAATTTAGCCAATATCTGTTCTGTATTCATAGAAAGCAAATATATTAAGAATATGGATTGTATCATGGGCTTGTAAATTTTTTTTACATTTTTTTGGTTGGACACTT